>JBKHFD010000054.1:0-13277 GCA_046540355.1 Desulfobacterales bacterium | reverse complement strand
AACGGTGCTGATAAGTATTGCTTTTTTCCTGTATAATGAATAAAATTGCGGCATCTTAAGCTGTCCATATAAATCTCAGGGCAGTTTTATGTGAAAATTCTTAAAAAGGAGGGGTTTCATGAAAGTCCGGATGTTATTCTGCGTCATGTTTTTGACCGCAGCTATGTTTGCAGGCCATTTATCTCTGCACCATGCAGCCTTATCAGCATCTGAGAAAGATGTTGAAGAGGAAGATATTGAAGAGCTTGAAGAAGAAATACTTGCAAAGGCGGAAAAATTAAAGCAGGAGGCTGACGCTCTTTTTGAGAAAGGGGGAATCGAGGAACTCGAAGAGATGATCGGGATTTATGAAGAATTGCTCAAGGATTATCCTGACAGTTTCGAGTCCAACTGGAAAATTGCCCGGGGTTGCCGTTTTTACGCTGATCTGGCCAATCGCATGGAGGTAGAAGGATGGGAGGAGATTTGTGAAAAGTACGGGAAAAAGGGCATGGAGTATGCCCGCAAATCTATTGAGCTTGAACCGGAAAGACCCGAAGGTTACTACTACTATGGGCTGTGCGCCGGAAGTTATTCAGACGGGGTCGGTCTGTTTACGGCCTTAAAGGAAGGGTTGAAGAACAAGACAAAGGATAATCTTGAAAAAGCCTACGAGATCGATAAAAACTTTGCAGACGGCGGCCCCATAATTGCCCTGGGCCGTTTCTGGCAGGTTGTGCCATGGCCCTACACTGATAAGGACAAGGCCATGGAATACTACAGGGAATATCAGGAAACCGAATTTTTCGAAAAACCCGGATCAGTTAATGCCCGTGTCTGGATGGCTGAAATACTTATAGACAGAGGCGGAAGCCAGGCCGAAGAAGAAGCCCGCAAGCTTCTGCAGAAAGCAATCGAGTTTACAGATGATCCTTACTGGGAAAAAGAGGCAGACAGGCTTCTTGAAGAAATTTGATCATATTTTCAGGGAATCGGGTGGCCAATCAGAATTATGCGCACGTCCATTACATTGGTTCCCGTGGGGCCGGTTACAAGCAGTTCCCCTGTATGATTGAAGAAATGGTATGAATCGTTTTTCATCAGGAAGGTACGTGAATCGAGGCCAAGTGCCTCTGCACGGCTGACCGTCTCCGAATCCGCAATTGCTCCGGCCGCATCCGTGGGTCCGTCAGTACCGTCCGTGCCTGCGCATAATGTTACGATACTGCCGTAATTTTGTATTTCCGTTGCCATGGCCAGGCAGAATTCCTGGTTGCGGCCGCCGTGGCCGTCTCCCTGAATCCTCACAGTGGTTTCCCCGCCCGATATTATGCATGCCGGCGGGGCAACCGGATGGCCGGTATCCGATACCTGCTTGGCAACAGCCGCATGAAACCGCGCCGCCTCTGTTGTGTCTCCTTCTATCATGGAAGAAAGTATCAGTGTGTTGTAGCCGAGATATCCGGCATGTTCGGCCGCCGCAGAAAGGGCCGCAAAATTGCCGGCCACAACCAGGTTAAACAGTTTATCCCGGTTAAGTTCCCCGGGTTTGGGAGTTTCGGCAATCTGCCGGTTCGCTCCCTGGCTTATCCGCTTGACCACCGTCCCGGGCAGTCTGCCCGCAAGATCATATTTTTTAATTATTTCCAGGCATCGGGCAAAAGTGCTTATGTCTTCAACCGTGGGCCCCGAGGCGATGACATCCAGTTTGTCTCCCACCACATCCGAGACAATAAGCGTTACAACTGCTGCAGGAGCGGCGGCTTTGGCCAGCTGGCCTCCCTTGATCGAAGATATATGCTTTCTGATTGCATTTACTTCCTCAATATCAGCACCGCAGGCAAGCAGATGTCTTATGGTTTCCTGTTTTTCAGCAAGGGTAAGGCCTGGGGCGGGGAGGGGGATAAGCGCAGATCCCCCGCCTGAAAGCAGGCAGATGACAAGATCTTTTTCACCCGCTTTTTTTGCGGTTTCCATTATAAGGTTTGCGCCCCTGATTCCGTTTTCATCAGGGACCGGATGGCCGGCTTCAATGGTGCTGATAGTTTTCAGGCAAGCGGTATGGCCGTATTTTACCGTGATAATTCCAGAGGTTATTCGGTCATCCAGGACGGATTCCACGGCTGCCGCCATATGTGCCGTTGCCTTGCCCGCACCGATAATGTAGATATTTTCAACCCCGGCAAGGTCAAATTCCGTCTCTCCCAGTGAAAGGCGGTTTCCGGCTCTGTGAAGGTGTCTTGCTACGCAGTTTTCCGCATTTACTGCATTGAGTGCAGCTTGATAAATAGTTTCGGCGTGTTTGCGCATTGGTGTCATATCAGGTGGCAGGTTGACTCTGCTTTTGCTGAGTATTTTTGTGCTTGTTTTTCTTTTTGCAGGTACGGTCGGTGCGCGCCAACGCACAAAGCTTGGGGTTGTTGTATTCCTTGCAGTTTAAGGGGTTATATAGCGGACATTCCGGAGTGTTTCTGCTCATGAGTCTGCAGCCTTTTTATTATATTAAATGATTTTACTGTTCTATAGCATAAAACCTTCTGTTTCACAAGTTTTGATTTTTTTACGCGCCAGTAACGCCTGATATATGCGGAGATTCTTTTTGACAATAAAGAGGCACGATGACATATTATTTTTTTTAAAAAAGGTTAAATTCCAGCATATTTTTAAGAAATCACAAAGGTGGAAATGGCGGAACAGGAAACGAAAAAAGAACTTGTTGATATCAGCGATTCGCTCTGCGGGCTGTTGCAAAGAGCGGAAACCGGCATACCTGATACCTCGGGGGATGCGTTTTCCGACTGGCGAAGGACGTGCGAGCGATGCAGGAAGCGGCTGGATGATGATTTGCTGCGTACCGGGGTGGTGGGAACCATAAAGTCCGGTAAATCCACCTTCATTAATGCCCTTTTTGAAGGGGATTATCTGAAGCGGGGAGCAGGCGTTATTACTTCGATTGTTACCCGGGTCAGGCGCTCTGACAGGCTCCGGGCGACTTTGACCTTTAAATCCTGGGAGGAGATTAATTCAGAGATAAGGCTTTCTCTCGGCATGTTTGTCTCCAACAGGTGGCGGACATCCGCGGAGCCGTTTGACCTGCGAAAAGACTCAGACAGGCAGGAGCTTTCCCGGGCCCTCAGGAATCTTGAATCCAGGCAGATGCTGAACCACGATACACGAAGCTTTGGCAGTGTTCTTTTAAACGCCTGCCTCAAGGGGTACCCCGGGGTAAAGGATATTGTTTCGGATCAGCCTGAAACGGTTGTTTTTACGGGTGAAAAGTTCTATGAGCATCAAAATTTTGCCGGAAGCGAGGATTTGTCTGTTTTTCTAAAGGACCTCTGCCTTGAGATAGATTCAGGGAGTTTGGCTGAAAACATTGAAATCGCAGACTGCCAGGGAAGCGATTCCCCCAACCCCATGCATATGGCGATGATACAGAACTATCTGCACACCTCGGATCTGATCATTTACCTGATCTCCAGCCGTACAGGCATAAGGCAGGCGGATTTGAATTTCATGTCGATAATAAAGCAGATCGGGGGGATGGGAAACGTTGTATTTGTGGTTAATTTCGATTTCAACGAGCATGAGAATATAAACGATCTGGAGAGGGTGACCCAAAAGATTAAGGAGGATCTCTGTCTTGTAATGCAATCTCCTGCAGTATATACTTTTTCATCCCTTTACGCCCTTTTTGGATCAATAGCCGGCCGATTGTCAGAAAAAGACAAGGCCCGTCTTTCCCAGTGGGAGGCCGAAACAGGGATGGCAGAATTTTCCCGAAAGGAAAAAAGCCGCTTTAAAACCGATTTCATTCATATGATTACAGAACAGCGCTACGGTCTTCTCCTGCGCAATCAGCTCCAGAGGCTGCGCACCACGACCGGGGATTTCCGGCGCTGGCTCGAGCTGAACCGGGAGATTTTTTCTGCAGACGATGAAGGGGCCGATTCCCTGATGAAGCGGATTAAACAGCAGCAGAAAAAGATCGAAAAAATACGCTCCATGATAAAAACCACAATATCCGGGGCTTCCCAGCAATTGAAAAAAGAGATGAAATCTTCGGTTGACCGGTTTTTCGACATCCGTCACGGCGAAGTTGTTCCGGGGATCATGGATTTTATCTCGGGCTACAGCATCCCATATGAAAGATACCGCAGCGCCATAGCAGAAAACGGGTTCGCAGACACCCTTTTTGTAGTTTTCCAGGATTTCAAGGAACAGCTTGACCGTTATATGGCAGAGACCGTGAATCCCAAGCTTTTTCGTTTTACCCGGGAAAATGAGGAATACATTAAGGATTATTTCGAATCCATTGCGGGACCCTATGAAACGATGGTAAGAGAAGCCCTCATGGAATTTCAGAAAGATCCCCGGGACGATAAGAGTCCGGATAATGAAACCCTGCCCGATAGTCCCCCGATTTCCCTTGACTCGGTCAAAAAAGCCCATGAAATTGAAGTTCCGGACGCAGCCGCCACACTTGCCTACAGCAGGGGACTTAAGACCGAAGCTTTTATGAAACTAGGGTATTTCAGGTTCCTCTACGGCATAAGGAAACTTTTTAAAAGAGGGGACGGAAATGCAAGTGCAGACCTCTCGGCCCTTAAAAGCGGTGTGGCCGGGATGAAGCGGGAAACAAGGGACAGCATTGTTTTTCATTTCAAAAATTACCGGGAAAATTTAAAATTTCAATACCTGTTTTCCATAGTGGATTCTGTGGCTTTAGAAATGAATGATCGGCTTGTTGACAGATTTCAGACTTATTCCACAGATTTTGCAAGGGTAAGTGAAATTACGGGCAGGGACAGCACGGACAGGGAAAAAGCCCTGGAAACAATTGAATCCGTTCTGGCAGATTTGGACAATCTTATCCTGCGGCTCGAAGAGCTTCAGTCCGAACTCCGGCCGCCGCCCGCAGGATAATCGGTTTTTTTCAAAATTAAACGGCAGTTCCGGAATGGAGGGAAAAGGAAATGGCAAGGAAACAGTCGCGTGTTGCCGCGGTGGCAAATGAAAAAGGCGGGGTGGGAAAGACCGCTGTGGTGATCAACCTGGGGGCGGCGCTTGCAAAGATGGGAAGGCGTGTGCTGATTATTGACATGGATCCCCAGCATAATGCCGGAAGCTGGCTCGGAATTGAGACCGCCGATGATGAACCAAGCGTCTATGACCTTATAAGCGATCCTGAAAACCACAACCCTTTTGATACGGTGCGCACCACTCGGTGGGAGGGACTTTACCTTTTGCCCTCCCATATCGATCTGTCAGGGGCGGAAGTGGAGCTTGTTGACAGGCAGGGAAGGGAGGAGAGGCTTAAAACCGCTGTGAGCGGGCTGGTAAATGAATATGATGTAGTTCTCATGGACACCCCTCCCAGTCTTTCCCTTCTGACCATAAACGTGTTTGCCGCATGCAGCGAGGTGCTTGTGCCCTGCCAGACCCAGCCATACGCATTCCGGGCCATGGAAGACCTTTTTGACACCATCAATGATGTGGCAGAGGAGATAAACCCGGATCTGAGTGTTTCAGGGGTGTTTGCAACCTTTTATGACAAGAGGACCAGGGTCAGCCGCATGATCTACGAAAAACTGAAAACAGATGAGCGATACCGGGGCCTGCTCTATAATACAGTGATCAGAAACAATACCACCATTGCGGCAAGCAGCGAGGCGGGCAAGCCGGTGGTCTTCTATCGCAGCACCAGCAGCGGGGCGCGCGACTTTGAAGCACTGGCCCGGGAGTTTCTCAAAAAAAAGCCGGCATAACAGCCCGTATGCTTCCCGGGTCCCGGGCACTTTAAAGGCGTCTATCTCACGCCGAGTCGTTCTGCAGCCGATTGAAAAACATCTTCGCAGGTTTGAAATGAAAAGCCCCGCCGCCTGAGATGCTCATAGATCTTTTTTTTAAGATCAATCCGGTCAAGCAGAGCCCATTGCCCGAGCCTGGGAGAGACTGCCCGCCAGGCAGGTTCTTTTTCCTGAAATCCTGAAAGTGAGTTATCTATGATTTCTTCCTTGATTCCTTTTTGCTGCAGTTCACGGCGCAGGGCGAATTCACCCCGGGGCCTGTTGCGGCATCGGTTTTCAATCCAGAGGCGGGCGAATTGCTCATCATCAATGTAGCGGTATCTTTCAAGCTTTTTTAAGGTGTCTGCAATGCCTGCTTCGGAAAAACCTTTTTTTTCAAGATAATCCCTTACTTCCTTTCTGCTTCGCGGCCGGTATTTCAGAAAATGCAGGGCCCTGGAAAATGCATATTGACTGTCTCCACTCATTTTTCTTCCGCAGTCGGAGGTTCGGGGTACTGCGCATTCTGTGAATCTTCTTCTTCCTCCCAGGTTTCGGTCTGGGCATCAGTATCGCGTATGGGTGCTGAAAGGCCGTCGTATACTGCCTGATCAGGCTTCATATTTGCAAGTTCATTAAGCGCCTTTCTGACCTCCCGGGAGCCTTCGGTATAAATTCTGTGTATCTCTTCATATTCCTGACGGACGGTTCGCAAAGGATATTTCCCTCCTGTTTTTTGAATGTAGCGGTATACAAGAGGGCTTATTACCTGCCATGTGTCTTTTCTGGTCTGGTTTTCAAGAGGGATTAGCCTGTCAATGTGTTTTAGGATCCTGTGCTGAAATATTTTCCCCAGAATACGCATTGGCAACAAAAGCCAGAACACTATAAACAGAGCAACGGCCGCGGTTCCTGTTAAGATTCCGGGCAGATCCGTGGCAGCCCCCAGAAAACCAGTTCCCATGCCGGCAAATATGGCGACTCCGCCGCACACGAGACCAAGCAGAAGGCCTGATGCCGTGGCTTTGAGCCTGAAGCTCCGGAGCCGGGTCCGGTGGGCAACAAGGGCTTCCAGGAGCTGGTCCAGGCGTTCTGAATGGGTTTCAATAAAAGTCGCAAGATTGTCAAGTCTTCTTCTCGGGGCGTCAAGTATCCCTTCCTTGAGTTTTTTCCTTTGATTTTGCAGAAGGTATAGAAATGTTCGGGATCCTGATTTTTGATGAACCTCGTCTCCTGCGGCCCTGGAGGAATAGGTCAGGTGAATGGGAGGAATGTCTTTTCTTCCGGTAATCTGGGACAGATTCCAGCAAAGGGTGCCGTATACCTGCAGCAGGTCGGCTAGTGAGGCGCATTCATCAATTCTGTTTAACACGAAAAGCACCCGGTCCTCAAAGGTGCGGGCTGATATGGTCTCGCGCAGGCTGGTGTGGGCTTCCCTGACCGTACCGGCCTTGTGGGGGTCAAACAGTACAAGCACCAGGTCGGCCAGTTGGGCCATGTCTCCTATTACATCCTGATAGTCATAACCTCTGTCTCTTTCGGTTATTGAATCCAGCATGCCCGGAGTATCTATCAGGGCAAGGTTGCGCAGAAAAGGTGAATTAACCTTTTTGAGGCGAAAGTGAGAGGCGAATCTGTGGCCGTGTTTTTTAAGGATTTCAAAGGGGTAATCCGGATCGTTTAAAAGGTACTTTCCGTCTCTTTCCTCTGTTGTTCTGATGGAATCGGCTTCCGTCGCGTTTTCTTCCCATGTGATTACCGTGAAGGAGTCGTCGGTCGGGGCCTGGCCCACTGCCTGGATGTCCGCGCCCAGAAATTCGTTTATAAGGGTCGATTTCCCTGAAGAATAATTACCAACAACCAGTACAAGGGGGCGCCATTTTATGGTGCTTTCCAGGGCAACATCTGCATAGCCGTATTTGAGGGCTGCAGGGGATAGATGCTCCCTGACCATATCTACCATTTCAATGCGCAGTGAATTTATGTAGTTTTCCCGATACATTCTTTACAAATATCAGCAAAACCCCTTCAGGTCAAGCTGTAGGTCAAGCCCTGAAGCCTTGGTGCAATGCACCGCAAAAAGCTTATGACATCGCCTGATGTTTTGCAGGAAGGAAGTCCAGGGCCGGGGTCGCTTCAAAAACCGAGCCCGGCCCTGGACTTGCCTGGAAGCCCGCTCAGGCCATGATGCGGTAAGGGCTGCAGAAACTGATTTACGGGTAAGGTTGATGGCGCCGTAAAAAGTCCAATATCTGCGTTACGCGCAATTTCTCAGAATTTCACGTACGGCTAAGTACGCTGCATTCTTCGAAATTGCGCAGGCCTTGATCTTGAACTTTTTACGGCGCCATCTGAAAACCGACTTCCAAGGAAATCCTTTTTTTGCGCTTTAGCAAAACCGCACTTCGTTGCCCTGGCGGCGGTGCGGAAAAGTGGGTTTCCGAGCGGAAATTGAGGCTCGAAGAGGCTCCTGGAGCGAGGGAACCCGCTTTTTCGTGCCGCCGATCAGCCAAGGTGCTTACGGATTTCCTTTCTTCAAAAATACCGCCCAAGCGGGATAAACAGCTTTTTACGAGTGCATCAAGGTTAAATTCCTTGAAAAATAAGTACGTGTTGGGTAACGTAGAAAAATCAAGCTAATACAGGGGTTTTTACGCAATGGAGCACGAATTAACTAGAAAACAGATGGTTTTTATCATCAGGCTGCTGGTGATTATTACCATTGCCTATGTTATTATTTTCACTCCTGCAAAGGGTGCTTCCCGGTATCCGGGTTATGCTTTTATCGCATTTTATTTTTTTACCAACCTTTTAATATACCGGGTGCCTGACACTCGTTTTGAAAGCAGCGGGATATTTTATTTTTTTGTATTTTTTGACACCCTGCTCATTGCATGCGGAATTTATGCCGCAGGCCTTGTGGGCACGGATCTGTACCTTGTCTATTTTTTGATCATATGCCTGGCAAGCCTCGGGGCGCAGTTTCGCTATCTTATGATAAACGTTTTGATTTTCACCTGCCTGTATGGGTGGTTTTTGTATCAAAACGACTACCTGTCCGGTGAAATGGCGGTCAGCTACCTGCTTCGGCTGCCGTTTATGATCGTGGTTGCTCTGTTTTACGGATTCATTGTTTCAACCGCGCTTCGCGACAGGGAAAAACAGATCCGTGAAGAACAGGAGCGCTCCAGGCTGCTTTTTGAGTCCTCAGACGTGTTCGTATATACAGTGGGGCTCTCCGGGGAATACTTATCAGCAAACCCCAAACTTTATGAGGCCTACGGTTTTAATGACGAGGTCTCAATGCTCGGTCTTCCTTTTTCCAAATTCCATGAACCGGAAGAAACCGCAGAATTCCAGCAACACGTGGATGAAGTGTTTGAAACCGGTAAATCTGTTCAGTTCGAATCCTATGACCTGCGCCTCGGCCAGTGGCTCTCGCATACTCTGAGCCCCATTTTCGACCGGTCCCGTGAAATGGTTTTTGCCGTGGGGGCGGTGTCCAAGGATATTACTGAACGTGTAAAAAAAGAGGAGGAGCTGAGACAGGCTTATGATAAACTCCGAGAAACAAGGGATCAGCTCATACAAAAAGACAAAATGGCTGCCCTTGGCAGGCTTGCTTCGGGAATAGCCCATGAAATCCGAAATCCCCTGGAGATAATTTCCATGGGTGTTGACTACCTGGAAAACATTGTCACAAAGGAGGACAATCCTGCTGCTGGCAAATCCGTAGAGAGAATTTACAGCGCTATTGACCGTGCAAATTCCATAATTGACGAGGTGCTGAAATTTTCCAGGAAAACCGAGTTTGTTATAGAGCCCGTGGACGTATGCGAATTGACAGACGACGTGCTTTCTCTTGCCGCTCACAGGATCAAAAAAACAGGGATAAATGTGGTCAGGCAATATGAAAGCAGTTCACTCAAAGTGGCGGGCAACCGCAACATGTTAAGCCAGGTGCTTTTAAATCTCGTGGAAAATGCAGCCGGAGCCATGGAAAATTGCGCTGTAAAAGAGCTGCGCATAAGCATCTATACAAGAAGGGTAACCGAGGTGGGTTATAAAACAGGCTATCGCAGAGCCGATTATTTTAAAATGAATGAAGAAATGAAAGTGGTAGAGATCACTGATACGGGAAAGGGGATAGCCGAGGATGTGCTGCCGAAAATCTTTGAGCCGTTTTTTACCACCAAAGCGGCAGGGGAGGGCACCGGCCTGGGCCTGAGCCTTGCCCACATGATCATGGATAGAATGATGGGAACCATCGATGTGACCAGCCGGATTGATGCAGGCACAACGTTTTATGTAAAAATGCAGCCTGAATCCAAAACAGAGGTAATAAAAGAGGCCTACTATGACGAAGAACAGGAAAAAGATTCTGGTTATTGACGACGAGGAGGATTTTTGTTTTTTTGTCCGCGAAAACCTTCTTAACTCCGGCAGGTTTGACGTTGTTATAGCCACAACCGGCAAAAGGGGGCTGGAGCTTGCTGCAACCGAGTCGCCCGATATCATTCTTCTGGATATGGTGATGCCGGATATCTCGGGCGAAGCTGTATTTGAACAATTGCGGGAAGACCCGGTCACGGCGTCCATACCGATCATCTTTCTTACCGCCCTTGTGACCCGGCAGGACACAGGCGAATCCAGATTTAAAAAAATCGGGGATTCCTACTTTATAGCAAAGCCGGTGCGTACAAGGGAGCTGATAGGAGCCATTGATCAGTTTCTTGGACGCTCAATTTAGGTTGGATCAAACAGCGGTTGATTGTCCGGAGAGTCATGTTTGTAAGAATCTGTATCATGTTTTTAGTGCTTTTACTGTCGGCAGATCCACTTTGGGCCGAAGAGGTCGAAGATCATGCCGGAAGGCGGGTAAACGTGCCTGACGATCCGCGCCGCGTTGTAAGCCTTGCCCCGAGTATAACCGAGATGGTTTTTGCAGTGGGGCGCGGCGGACTGCTGGCCGGAGTCACGCAGTTTAGCAATTATCCGCGGGAAGCTGAAAAAATTCCCTCTGTGGGAAGCTATGTTTCCCTTGATATAGAAAAGATCGTGTCTTTAAATCCTGATTTGTGCCTCGCAATCAAGGACGGTAATCCTCTCAGAGTGATAAGAAGGCTTGAAGAACTGGGCATTCCGGTTTATGCAGTGGATCCCACAGATCTGGAGTCGGTAATTGAGACGATCGAAAAGATAGGATCTTTGCTGGACGCGGAAAATGAGGCGGATAAGGTGGCTGCGGATATGAAAAAAGGGCTGGCTGAAGTGCAAAAAAAACTTTCAGGTATATCCCGGCGACCCGGCGTTTTTTTTCAGATTGGGGCAAACCCTGTTATTTCGGCGGGTTCTGATACCCTTATCCACGAACTTATTACCAGGGCGGGCGGCAGAAATCTTGCCGGAGAACATGCGGGCTATCCGAAATATTCCACTGAAGAAGTCCTTGCCCTTTCACCGGAGATTATTGTTGTAACATCCATGAACCGTCAGAAAGCATTTGAACAGGTGGTAAGGAAATGGAAACAATGGAAGAACCTGCCTGCAGCTGCAAATGACCGTATCTATCTCGTGGACTCAGACATTGTCGACCGCCCTTCACCAAGGCTGGTAGAGGGGCTTGAAGAACTGGCCGGGTTGATTCACCCCGAGCGGTTCAATGAGACAGGGCGGAATTGATTATGAACAGTGTATTAAAAAGGATTCTTGCCGTTTCCTGTCTTATGATCCTGTTTCTCGGGATTGCAATGTTTCTGGCCCTTGGCATGGGATCTTCCGGGGCGGGGCTTTCGGCTGTCATGGAGTCTTTCTCCGCTTTTTTCAGCGAACAGGGTACGATGCATGCAATTATCTGGAAAATCCGATTTCCCAGGGTAATTCTTGCCGCACTGGTAGGCGCGACCCTGTCACTTGGCGGGCTGGTGTTTCAGGCGATTTTGAGGAATCCTCTTGCCGAACCTTATATCCTGGGTATATCCGGGGGTTCTGCCATAGGCGCAATTGCCGGCATTCTCCTGGGGCTTTCCCGATTTCCGGGTGTAGGCCTGCTTGCTTTTGCCGGGGGGATGGGAACTTTGTTTCTGGTGCTAGGCATTGCCTCAGGTCAGGCGGTGGCAAAAAAGGAATCGCTGCTTCTTGCCGGGGTCATGGTAAACGCATTCTGCTCGGCAGTTATCATGTTTCTTATCTCTCTTACCACCGATTCCAGGCTCCATAACATCATGTTCTGGCTTATGGGCGATCTCTCCTCCGGAGGAAGCACGGAAGCCCTGATTCTTGCGGCAATAGTGCTGCCCTGTTTTGCCGCTGTCTTCTGGATGGCCCATAAAATGAACCTGCTCTTAATGGGAAGAGAGATGGCCCAAACGATGGGTGTGAATGCAGCCCTGGTTAGTATTTCGCTCTTGATCATAACTTCCCTTATGATAAGCGTTACAGTAAGCCAATGCGGTTTGATAGCTTTTGTCGGCCTTGTGATTCCCCATTTGCTGAGACTTCTGCTCGGATCAGACCACAGGGTTCTTGTCCCGGCATGTATATTCGGCGGAGGGGCATATCTTGTGATGTGCGATATGCTTGCCCGCATCCTGCCGCGTCAGGGTGAGATGCCTGCTGGTGTTATTACCGCAATGGTGGGAGCGCCTGTTTTCATATATCTTCTAAGAAGAAGGGAAAAGTGATGACCGGGATGATAAGCGCCAGGGAGCTGTCAGCCGGCTACGGCCAGGAACCTGTATTAAAGGAGCTTTCCTTTTCAGTAAATACGGGTGAATGCTTTATCATAATAGGTCCGAACGGTTCGGGAAAGACCACCCTGATGAAAATCCTTGCAGGACTGCACCGGCCGGATAAAGGCAGCGTCATTATAGACGGCCGGGCGGCGGGCAGCTACAGAAGAAGGGAGCTTGCCCGCAAAATGGCTTTCGTTCCCCAGCAGATCCCGATGGATTTTCCGTTCAGGGTAAAAGACGTGGTGCTATTCGGCCGCAGTCCGCACCTGGGGACATTCGGGATTGAATCGGGACGGGATGCAGGCCTTGCAGCCAGGGCCATGGAATTTACGGAAATTGAACATCTTGCAGACCGCCGCATTGACCGGTTAAGCGGGGGTGAGCGCCAGCGGGTTTTCATCGCCCGGGCAATATGCCAGGAGCCTGAATTAATGCTGCTCGATGAGCCGACCGCCGCCCTGGACATGGCGCATCAGCTCAAGGTCATGGACCTGATGGAGAAGATGAAGCTTGAAAAGCGGATTACGGTGGTAATGGTTTCCCATGACGTAAACCTTGCAGCAATGTATGCAGATACGCTGCTTTTGATAAACAGGGGCAGAATGGTTCAGTCAGGAGCGCCCGACGCGGTGCTTACATATAAAACCCTCGAAGAGGCATATGGCTGCCAGCTGCTGGTTGATGAAAGCCCCCTGGGTTCGGTTCCCAGGGTCACTCCGGTGCCGGGGCGATATATCCGGGAGGATCTCATGGGGATTGTCCGGTAAGCTCTTCC
>JBKHFD010000053.1:0-13618 GCA_046540355.1 Desulfobacterales bacterium | reverse complement strand
TCCGTGAAGGCGGTCGAACAGTGGGCGCCGGCGTGGTAAGTGAAATAATAGAATAACGGAACTAACATCGGGAGCAGAGCTTGAAAGTCAAAGTGAATCTGGCATGTATGGAATGCAAGCGGCGGAATTATTCAACCACAAAGAACAAGCGTACCAAGCCTGACAGGCTTGAGTTCAAAAAATATTGCCGGTTCTGCCAATCGCACACCATGCATCGGGAGACCAAATAAATTTAAATCTACGGCGGATTGAACTCATGCGTCGGTAATTCAGGCCAGTAGCTCTAACGGCAGAGCGTCGGACTCCAAATCCGGTGGATGGGGGTTCAAATCCCTCCTGGCCTGCCAAAAAATTAACTGAAAGCTCAAAGCCCGGAGCTCGATAAATAATATCCGGTATTGAAGTCAGGCTTTGGGCTTTCGATATTTTAGGAGCCAAAATGGCACGCATGCAGAAAAAAAAGCCGGCCGACAAGAAAAAGAAGAACAAATCGGCCGGCAGTTCCGACTCCGACAGCAATGCTTTGGTTAAACAGTCTGGTTCAGCCGATGTTGCAGCAGATGTGTCTGCAGGGACCGAAGCACGGCGGAAGAAGCAGAAGACTTCTTATTCAGGAGGCGCACGTGCAGGAGCGGAGCAGACTTTTGTAGTAAGACTTATAAATAAATATTTTGGCAACTGGATACAGTTTCTGCGGGAGGTGAAGGTTGAACTCGCCCGGGTGACATGGCCTGCTCGCAAGGACACGATTATGACGACTGCAGTTGTGATGGTTTTTGTCTTCATTGTGGCAATATTTCTGGGCATTATAGATTTTGCTCTAACCAACCTGGTCCGGTTGATCCTGTAGTGTGGGTCCAAAGTTAAACAAGAGGGGTAAGGCGTGGCGCAAAAGTGGTACATAATCCATGTTTATTCCGGTTTTGAAAACAATGTTAAAAAGAACCTTGAAGAGCGCATTGACGCCTCAGAGCATCCGGAAAAATTCGGCGAGGTCATTGTTCCTACCGAGCAGGTGGTGGAGCTGGTCAAGGGCAAGCGCAAGACTTCGAACCGCAAGTTTTATCCCGGATATATCCTGGTGCGAATGGAACTGGATGAAGAAACCTGGCATCTGGTGAAAAATACGGCAAAAGTTACAGGGTTCCTGGGGGGAAGGGACAGGCCGGTACCGATACCGGATGAAGAGGCCGAGCAGATCATCAACCGGATGGAGGCGGGCAAGGATAAGCCGCAACCCAAATTTTACTTTGAAGTTGGAGATGAGGTAAGGGTTATTGACGGGCCGTTTACCAATTTCAATGCAACCGTGGAGGATGTAAATCCGGAAAAAGGCAAACTCAAGGTGCTTGTAAGCATCTTTGGCCGATCCACGCCCGTGGAACTAGATTTTGTTCAGGTAGCGAAAAATTAGAACAGGAGATTTTTGAGATATGGCAAAAAAAGTTGTAGCCCAGGTAAAACTTCAGGTGCAGGCCGGCAAGGCAAACCCTTCGCCGCCAATCGGCCCGGCGCTGGGGCAGCACGGGGTAAATATTATGGATTTCTGCAAGGCCTTCAATGCCCGCACTGCAAATGATGAAGGCACCATCACCCCTGTGGTGATAACGATATATCAGGACAAGACTTTTACGTTTATCACAAAGACGCCGCCGGCAGCGGTCTTGTTAAAGAAGGCGGCCGGAATTGCAAAGGGTTCGGGGACCCCGAAGGCTGAAAAGGTGGGCCGGGTCTCCGGTGCGGATGTCGAGGAGATTGCAAAAACCAAGATGCCGGATTTAAATGCTCCCGACATTGAAAGCGCCTGCCGTATAATTGAAGGAACGGCGAGAAGCATGGGCCTTGAAGTGGTATAACGGAAAACAATCTGGCTAAAGGAAAGACAATGCGCAAGCGTAGCAAGAAATACAGAGAGATAAAGTCGAAATTCGAAACCCGGGAGCGCATGGACTTTGCCAACGCGGTCCGGGCCGCCCTGGAGTCTTCATATGTCCGGTTTGACGAAACCGTGGATATTGCAGTAAAATTAGGTGTTGATCCCCGTCACGCAGATCAGATGGTTCGCGGTTCTGTGGTGCTGCCCCAGGGTCTTGGTAAGGACGTGCGGGTTCTGGTTTTCGCCAAGGGCGAAAAAGAGAAGGAGGCCCGGGATGCAGGTGCGGATTACGTGGGCAATGATGACCTGATAGAGCAGATCAAGGGAGGATGGCTTGATTTTGATAAAGCCGTTGCAACCCCGGATGTCATGGGCTCTGTGGGGAAAATAGGAAAGATTCTCGGCCCCAGGGGGCTTATGCCCAATGCAAAGACCGGGACTGTGACCTTTGACGTTGCAAAGGCCGTCTCGGAACTCAAGGCCGGCAGGGTGGAATTCCGGGTGGATAAAACAGGAATAGTTCACGCTCCCATGGGAAAGGTTTCTTTCGGCGAGGAAAAACTTCTGGACAATATTCGGGCTTTCGTGGATACGCTTTTGCGCCTTAAGCCTGCTTCCAGCAAGGGGACCTATCTGCGCAGCATTGCGGTTTCGACAACCATGGGGCCGGGATTTAAGGTGGATCCGGCCTATGTTAAGGAATTGCTGAAATAACAACATATTACCCTTCCAGGGTTAACCCGAAATCGGGTCTTTTAAGACCCGGATTCTTTACACTATATCTGTCAAAGACCGTAGGTTCACCCCATCAGGCGTGTTTAATCGGAAAAAAATGTTTTTTCCGGCCTACCGAGGCAGGCTTTCTGATGCTGTGGAGGCCCGTGGTTTTTACAGATTCAGAAAGGAGGTGGATTCAGTGCTTACGCTTTCACAAAAGCAGGAACTCGTATCAGAGCTGCGCGAAAAGTTTGATCAGAAGAAAATTTTGATTCTTGTTGATTACAAGGGTTTAAATGTCCAGAAAATCAATGACTTGCGCACAAGGCTCCGGGAAGCGGGTGTGGAATTCAGGGTGGTGAAAAATACCATTCTGATCCGCGCGGCCCAGGATACGGATGTTGATCTTATAAGGGAGCATTTCCAGGGCCCCAGTGCTGTAGCTCTCAGCTATGAAGATCCGGTGGCCCCTGCCAAGGCGCTTTCTCAGTTTGCAAAGGACAATGATAAACTGGAGATAAAGGCCGGAGTAATGGGGGGCTCAGTTCTTTATCCGGAAGGAATTAAGAGCCTTGCAGAGCTGCCGCCGCGTGAAGTATTACTCGGGCAGGTGCTCGGCACCATGAATGCAGTGCCGCGCGGGCTGGTAAGAGCGCTTTCCAATGTCCCGGAACGACTTCTTTATGCTCTTCAGGCCATAAAGGACCAGAAAGAAGCAGCATAGTCGAGAAGGCTTTGACCGTAACTTATATTTTAAGAAATTTGAAATAAATAAATCCGGAGGATTATAAAATGGCAGAGATTACCAAACAGGATGTAATTGATTTTATAGCGAATATGTCGGTGCTGGAGCTCTCAGAACTGGTAAAGGAGCTTGAAGAGAAATTCGGTGTTTCGGCTGCAGCCCCCGTGGCAGTTGGTGCGGGTCCGGCAGCAGGAGGCGAGGAAGCGGCTCCTGCGGAGGAACAGACCGAGTTTGACGTGGTCCTTTCTTCGGCCGGCGACAAAAAGATCCAGGTCATCAAGGAAGTACGTGCGATTACCGGCCTGGGGCTCAAAGAAGCAAAGGCTCTTGTGGAAGAGGCACCCAAGCCGGTCAAGGAGGGTGTGGTCAAGGAAGAAGCCGAAAAAATGAAGGAGCAGCTTGAAGGCGCCGGTGCTTCCGTGGAAATTAAGTAGTTGCGGCGCATTTTGCGGACGATTACGTTTTTCCCGGGAAAAGCGTGTACTGCAAAACCCGTATTTGTATAAGACAGCGGAATCCGGCTCCGGGGTTTTCCCCGCAGCCGCTTTCCGCAGATGAAATTAAATAAAATTAATTTGGAGACGAAATGACAGGAAATCCGCCGAAATATAAACGGTTCCGGAAAAATTTCGGTCGAATCCAAACCATTGTAGATATCCCGGATCTTATCGGGATTCAGCGGGAATCTTACCAGCGGTTCCTGCAGATGGATGTGGCCCCTGAAAACCGCCGGGATACCGGCCTGCAGGCTGTATTTAACTCGGTTTTTCCCATAAAGGATTTCACCGGCACGGCCTCGCTTGAGTTTGTTTCGTATAATTTCGGCGAGGTCAAGCATTCGGTCAACGAGTGCATTAACCGCGGAATGACCTATGAAATTTCCATGCGCATACGGGTAAGGCTGGTGGTCTATGATACGGACAAGAATACCGGGGTATCAAATATCAGAGATATAAAGGAACAGGAGATTTATTTCGGCACCATTCCCCTGATGACCGGGCGCGGCACTTTTATTATAAACGGCACAGAAAGGGCTATCGTCAGCCAGCTTCACAGGTCTCCAGGGGTGTTTTTCGATCATGACAAGGGCAAAACCCATTCCAGCGGCCGGCTCATTTACACCGCACGTATTATACCGGTTCGCGGCTCCTGGATTGACATGGAAATTGATCCCAAGGACATTGTCTATGTGCGTATAGACAGACGCCGTAAGTTTCCGGTGACGCTGCTTTTTAAGGCCATTGGGTATAGCGATGAGGACATACTTTCTTATTTCTACAATACGGAAAAGATTCATATAAAAGAGGGCCGCTTTGTAAGAGAATTCAACCCTGAGTTTTTAAAGGGCGAGCGGCCCGGCGAGGATCTTGTTAATCCAGAGACCGGCGAAGTCTTGGTTAAAAAGGGCCGCATGATTACAAAACGGGCCATCCGCCAAATGCAGGCAGCCGGGCTGGAATACGTCCCGATGACAACCGCAGAGCTTGAAGAACGGGTTATAGCATCTGACGTGGCCGACCCTGAAACAGGCGAGATTATTGCCCGCTCAAACGACACCCTTGATACGGGGCTTCTTGAAAAAATTGAGGCGGACGGGGTGGAATGGTTTGAGATACTGGTTATGGAGGGGCCCTTTGCCGGGCAGTCCATAAGGAAAACCCTGCAGATGGACAAAACAAAAACAAAGGAAGAGGCCCTGGTCGACATTTACAGACGCCTGAGACCCGGCAATCCTGTCACTCCCGAGGTGGCCCAGGACTTCATTGATCATTTGTTTTTCAAGACGGCCTATTATGATCTCTCAAGTGTGGGCCGGCTTAAGATAAACCACAGGCTCAATATAGACACCCCGCTTGAGATGCGCACCCTGCGCCGCGAGGATATTCTGCTTACAGCCCGTACCCTGGTGGAATTAAGAGACAGCCAGGGATCCGTTGATGACATAGACCATCTGGGAAACAGACGGGTCCGGGCCGTGGGCGAACTTTTGGAAAATCAGTATCGTATCGGCCTGGTCCGCATGGAGCGAGCCATTAAGGAGCGCATGAGCATGCAGGAAGTAGATGCCCTCATGCCCAACGACCTGATAAATCCCAAGCCGGTTTCTGCGGTGGTCAAGGAATTTTTCGGCACAAGCCAGCTTTCCCAGTTTCTGGACCAGACCAATCCGCTGGCCGAGACTACCCACAAGAGGCGGCTGAGCGCCCTTGGTCCGGGGGGTCTGACCAGGGACAGGGCCGGATTTGAGGTAAGAGACGTGCATCCTTCCCATTACGGCAGGATCTGTCCCATTGAAACCCCTGAAGGGCCGAATATAGGACTGATTGTGTCGCTTTGTACATATGCGCGTGTAAATGAGTTCGGTTTTGTTGAAACCCCTTACCGTATGGTGGAAAATTCAACCGTTACAGACGAGGTGCGCCTGCTCTCGGCATTCGAGGAAAAGGATCACCCGATTGCCCAGGCCAACGCGCCCCTGGATGAAAATAATCGTTATGTAAATCCAACGGTTACATCCCGCGTTGAAGGCGAGTTCATGATGGTTGAAAGGGATAAGATCGAACTGATGGACGTTTCTGCCAACCAGTTGGTAAGCATTTCCGCCTCACTGATTCCGTTTCTGGAAAACAGCGACGCCAACCGGGCGCTTATGGGATCAAACATGATGCGCCAGGCAGTTCCGCTTTTAAACACCGAGGCCCCCCTGGTGGGCACCGGCGTGGAAGACATAGTGGCCCGTGATTCAGGGGTTGCCGTTGTCGCTCCGCGCGACGGATGGGTCGTGGATGTGGACGCTTCCAGGATAGTTTTGCAGCATGAGCCCTCTGAGGACCCGTCCCAAAAGGATGTATCCATATATAATCTTGGCAAATTTGCCCGCTCCAACCAGAATACCTGTTTTAACCAGCGCCCCACTGTGAGCAAGGGTGAATGGGTAACAGCCGGAGAGATAATTGCCGACGGCCCGGCAACGGATAACGGGGAACTGGCCCTGGGCAAAAATGTCACTGCGGCTTTTATGCCCTGGGGTGGCTATAACTTTGAGGACTCAATCCTGGTAAGCGAAAGGCTTGTAAAAGACGGGGTGTTTACCTCCGTGCACATCGAAGAGTTCGAGGTGCTGGCAAGAGATACAAAGCTGGGCCGCGAGGAGATTACCCGGGATATTCCGAATGTAGGAGATGAAGCCTTAAAGGATCTTGATGACAGCGGCATTGTGCGGCTTGGTGCGGAAGTGGCTCCCGGGGATATAATTGTGGGCAAGGTTACCCCCAAGGGCGAAACCCAGCTATCCCCGGAGGAGAAGCTGCTCCGGGCCATATTCGGCGAAAAGGCGGGTGATGTAAAGGATACATCCCTTCGGATGCCGCCCGGGGTTTCCGGTATAGTAACGGATGTCAAGGTGTTTTCCCGGCGGGGGATTGAAAAAGACGACCGGTCCAGGTCCATAGAAGACGAGGAGATCGCCTCGCTTGAAAAGGACCGCGATGACGAAATCAAGATTATAGAAGAAACGGCGAAAAAAGAGATAGTTACGCTGCTTGCAGGCAAACAGTGCGCGGAGAATCTTACAGACGGCAAAAAGGTCCTGGTTGCCAGGGACACGCGCATGGATAAAAAGATGCTTGCCGAAGTGCCGTTGAAAAAGTTTGAACAGATATCGCTAAAAGACAAAAAGTCCGAGGAAAAAGTCGGCGAAATCCTTGCCCGTTACCGCGAGCAGACCGAAATGGCGAGAACTGCTTTTAATAATCAGGTAAGCTCCATTGAAAAGGGCGAAGAACTGCCGCCGGGCGTGATTAAGATGATTAAGATTTACGTTGCAATGAAGCGCACACTCGCTGTGGGAGACAAGATGGCCGGACGGCACGGAAATAAGGGCGTTGTCTCAAGAATACTGCCTGAAGAGGATCTTCCGCACTTTGATGACGGCAGGACGGTTGACATGGTTTTAAACCCCCTGGGCGTGCCTTCGCGGATGAATGTGGGCCAGATCCTTGAGATTCATCTCGGAAGAGCGGCCAAGGGCCTTGGCGACCAGATCAACGCCATGCTGGAAGAAGGCAGGACAAAGGAGCTTCGCAAAAAATTTAAAAAGATTTTTTCCAGCAAGAACGAATCCCGCCGGATGAAGGAGATGAGCGAACAGGATGTCGCTGTTTTTGCTGAAAACAGCAGGGAGGGGGTGTTTGTGTCCACCCCGGTTTTTGATGGTGCCAGGGAAGACGAGATCAAGGATCTGCTGGAGGAGGCGGACGTCAGCAGGACCGGCCAGGCAACGCTTTATGACGGGCGTACGGGCGAGCCCTTTGACGAAAAAATAACGGTTGGCACCATGTATATGTTAAAACTCCATCACCTTGTCGATGACAAGTTGCATGCGCGGTCCATAGGTCCCTACTCGCTTGTCACCCAGCAGCCGCTGGGCGGAAAGGCCCAGTTCGGCGGCCAGAGGCTCGGTGAAATGGAGGTCTGGGCCATTGAGGCCTATGGCGCCGCCTATTCGCTTCAGGAGTTCTTAACCGTCAAATCCGATGACATGGCGGGCCGCACCAGGATGTATGAGAAAATAGTCAAAGGCCAGAACGTCTTTGAACCGGGTCTTCCCGAATCATTCAGGGTTCTGACAAAAGAGCTCCAGGGCCTGGGGCTTGATATCAACCTGATTGAAGAAGATTCCGAATAATTCAATTGATTTTAAGGAGAAAGCATTGGAGACGATCTACGATTTCTTCACAAAGCCGAAGAATCCGAATCGTTACAAAGGAGTCCAGATAGCGCTGGCCTCCCCCGAACAGATCCGGAGCTGGTCGCACGGGGAGATCAAAAAGCCCGAGACCATAAATTACCGGACGTTTAAGCCGGAGCGAGACGGACTTTTCTGTGCAAAGATATTCGGGCCGACCAAGGACTATGAGTGCAACTGCGGAAAGTACAAGCGCATGAAGCACAGGGGGGTGATCTGTGAAAAATGCGGGGTCGAGGTGATCCAGTCCAAGGTCCGCCGTGAGCGTATGGCGCATATCAACCTTGCTGCTCCGGCCACCCATATCTGGTTTTTGCGCAGTCTGCCCAGCAAGATAGGCAACCTTCTTGACCTGACTTTAAAGAATCTGGAGAAAGTTCTTTATTTTGACAATTTTATAGTAATCGATCCCAAGGATACCGGGCTTTCAAAGCTGCAGCTTCTCTCGGAGGAAAAATACCGGGAAGCAAGGCAGATGTATGGCAACAAATTTGAGGCCGGCATAGGGGCAGAAGCGATTAAGACCCTTCTGGAACGGATCGACATAGAGGCACTTTACAATGAATTAAGATCCGAAATCCTGCAGACAGGCTCTGACGCCAAGCGCAAGAAGCTGGCAAAGCGGCTCAAGGTGGTCGATGCATTTCGAAAGTCAGGGCTTGATCCCGTATGGATGGTGCTTGACGTGATTCCCGTACTGCCGCCAGATCTGCGGCCGCTTGTACCGTTGGAAGGGGGGCGCTTTGCGTCTTCCGACTTAAACGATCTCTACAGGCGGGTGATCAACCGTAACAACAGGCTTAGCCGTTTAATGGAACTGCGGGCTCCGGATATTATCGTGAGAAACGAAAAGCGGATGCTGCAGGAGGCTGTGGATGTTTTGATTGACAACGGCCGCCAGGGCAGAGTGGTGACCGGTACCAACAAGCGGCCACTGAAATCTTTGAGTGAAACGCTTAAGGGCAAGCAGGGTCGTTTCCGTCAGAACCTGCTTGGCAAGCGCGTGGATTATTCAGGCAGAAGCGTTATTACAATAGGACCTGAACTGCGCCTGCACCAGTGCGGGATTCCAAAAGAAATGGCCCTGGAGCTTTTCAAGCCGTTTATTTACCACCGCCTGGAGCAAAAGGGCATAGTCACCACGGTGAAAAGCGCCAAGAAATGGGTGGAAAAGCGAACACCCGAAGTCTGGGACACTCTGGACGAGGTGGTAAAAGAGTACCCGGTAATGTTAAACCGGGCTCCCACGTTGCACAGACTTGGAATCCAGGCTTTTGAGCCCGTGCTTATAGAGGGAAAGGCTATCCAGCTTCATCCTCTGGTTTGCACAGCCTTTAATGCGGACTTTGACGGCGACCAGATGGCTGTTCATATACCGCTTTCAGTAGAGTCACAGATAGAATCCAGGGTCCTGATGCTTGCTTCCAACAATATCCTGTCACCGGCAAGTGGAGCACCTATCATTGTGCCTACCCAGGATATAGTCCTTGGCATTTACTACATGACGCTTGGCCTTTCGGGTGCAAAGGGCTCGGGGATGGTGTTCGCAGATGTTGACGAGGTAAGGGCAGCCTATGACGCGGGTGTGGTGGATCTGCACGCAAAGGTCACTGTCCGCATCAAGGGCAGCAGGGTTGATACCACAGTGGGCCGCGTTCTTCTCTGGGAGATAATTCCCAGGGGAGAGAGCTACATATTGCGTCATATTATGGTTACCTCCGGGCAAAAGGCTGATGAAGTTGTTGAGGCCCTGGAGTCCGGCACGTCATTTAGGGAGCTCGTAAGGCAGTATTCAGAGGCTTTTGACAGAACCTACGACGGAAACATCGGACTGCTCAACGCCGAAGAGTTCCAGGAGATCTTCCAGCTGCCCGAGTTTGAAGTCAATTCCCTGTTCTCAATGGATGAAGACGATGTGAGCGGCATAACACATGCGGCAGGCAGGTACCATATTTTCCAGGTCATCGAAAAAAGATCAGAGATCCCCTTTGAAATGATCAACAAGGTGTTAGACAAAAAAGTACTGGTAGAGCTTGTTGATTACACTTACCGTCACAAAGGTCCCAAAGCAACGGTGATTCTTGCAGACCGGCTCAAGGACATAGGATACGGATACTCCACAACCGGGGGATTGTCTATTTCCATTGACGCCATGATAATTCCGGATAGCAAGTGGGAAGTTCTTTCCAGGGCTGAAAAGGAAGTCTCGGAGATAAATCACCAGTACACAGAAGGGCTTATAACTCAGGGGGAAAAGTATAACAAGGTGGTAGACATCTGGGCCAGGGCTACCGAAGAGATCGCAAGCAACATGATGGATGCCATGGAGAAGCCGTATATAATGGAGGATCTGCGCGACGATGCAGAGCGGGCATCCGATAAGCGTTTAAAGGAAATGAGTTCCAAAACCGGCGGAGAAACTGTCAACCCCATTTTCATGATGGCCGATTCGGGTGCTCGCGGAAGCCGCGATCAGATGCGTCAGTTGGCGGGGATGCGCGGGCTTATGGCAAAACCGTCGGGCGAAATTATTGAAACCCCGATTACGGCCAATTTTCGGGAAGGCCTTTCTGTGCTTCAATACTTTATCTCCACTCACGGAGCAAGAAAGGGTCTTGCCGACACCGCCCTTAAGACGGCCAATTCAGGTTACCTGACAAGACGGCTTGCAGATGTGGCTCAGGACTGCACCATAACCGAGCACGACTGCGGCACGGTTATGGGCATTGAAGTGGAGGCCCTGCTGGAAGGCGGCGAGGTTATTCAGCCGCTGGAAGAACGTGTGCTGGGGCGCATAGTGCTCGAGGATGTACATGATCCTTTTACGGATGAGGTTCTGATAAGTGCAGGCGAGGAAATAGATGAGACCGGTATTGCTAAAATCAGCCGGGCGGGAGTGACCAGCGTGAAGATCCGTTCCGTGCTGACCTGCAGAACCGGCTTTGGAGTATGTGCCATGTGCTACGGCAGGGATCTCGCCCACGGCGGGTTTGTGGAAATAGGACAGACCGTCGGGATCATGGCCGCTCAGTCGATCGGAGAGCCGGGAACGCAGCTTACCATGAGAACCTTTCATATCGGGGGTACTGCAAGCCGCCGTGTTGAGGAGGCCGAAATCCGTGCCCGCCTGGAAGGTACGGTCAGGTACAGCAACCTAAACGTGGCGGTTAATGCCGAAAACCGGAAGATAGTAATGAATCGCCGCGGCGGGGAATTCGCCATTGTATCGGATACCGGACGGGAGTTGGAGCGCTTTCCCGTGATCTATGGCGCGGATATACACGTTGAGGACGGCCAGCGCGTGGAGCCGGGCCAGCTGCTTGCTTCCTGGGATCCGTTTACTACCCCGATCATTACTGCTGTTGAGGGTCGCGTCAAGTTCGGGGATCTTGTGGTGGGCCGGACCCTTCAGGAAAAAGTTGATCCGGTTACCGGCAAATCCAGCCTTACCGTGATTGAGGCTAAGGGTATGGATGTCAGACCCCGTATTTCAATTAAGGACAAGGAGGGCAAGACGGCAAATATTTCGGGTTCGGGACTGGCAAGATACGTGCTGCCTGTAAATACCATTATCATGGTTGAGGAAAATGACTATGTACAGGCAGGCGATATCATAGGAAAGATACCGCGGGAGACAACCAAAACAAAGGATATCACCGGCGGCCTGCCGCGTGTTGCCGAACTCTTTGAAGTGCGCAAGCCCAAGGAGGCCGCCGTACTTTCCGAAATTGACGGATTCGTTTCCATTGCAAAGACCACCAAGAAGGGCAAACAGAAAGTTACCGTAACCCCGGTGGACGCGGGAGAAAAGAAGGAGTATCTGATCCCGCGCGGACGTCATATAGCCGTCTATGAAGGTGACTATGTAAAGGCCGGCGAACCGCTTACAAGCGGAAGCCCCAATCCTCAGGATATTCTGAGCATCAAGGGCGAGGTTGAGCTTGCGCGCTATCTTTTAAACGGTGTCCAGGAGGTATACCGTCTTCAGGGTGTGCGCATAAATGACAAGCACATAGAGGTTGTGGTGCGCCAGATGATGCGCAGGGTAAAGATAAAATCCGTCGGGGACACGGATTTTATTCCTGAAGAGCAAGTTGGCAGGGTGGCCTTTGAGGAGGCAAATCAGAAGGTGATTGCCCAGGGCGGGACGCCCGCGGTTGGCGAGCCTTTGATCCTTGGAATCACAAAAGCATCTCTGTCCACGGAGAGCTTCATTTCAGCCGCATCTTTCCAGGAAACAACAAAGGTGCTGACAGATGCCTGTATAGAGGGAACCTATGACTCTTTGCAGGGTTTGAAGGAAAATGTGATAATGGGCCGGTTAATCCCGGCCGGCACAGGTCGCCGCGAATATGCGGGTCCAGATATTGCGGCGGAATATTGAATGGTTTTCATGCAAGAAAAATCCTTGACAAGACAATTATTTAAGGGTACGGTACTATATTTTAACTTGTTGCTAAACGATATTAATTTGCGTGTATAGAGGAAGTCATGCCGACGATTAATCAGCTTGTTCGCAAGGGTCGCAAAAAGATTGAGAAGAAAAAGAGCACGCCGGCTTTAAAGGCCTCGCCGCAGAAACGCGGGGTGTGTGTGCGGGTTTATACCGCCACGCCCAAAAAGCCTAATTCCGCGCTTCGCAAGGTGGCGAGGGTGCGTCTGACTACGGGTATAGAAGTTTCAGCCTATATTCCGGGCATCGGGCACAATCTTCAGGAGCATTCAGTGGTGCTGGTGCGCGGCGGACGAGTCAAGGACCTGCCGGGTGTGCGCTATCACGTCGTGAGGGGAACCCTGGACACTCTAGGGGTTTCGGGCAGAAAGCAGGGCCGCTCCAAGTACGGAGCCAAGCGCCCCAAGTAAGGCGCTGATCTGGACAAACAAGTCTTCAGGAAATGGTATAAAACAATGCCGAGAAGAAGAGAAGTCCCTGAGAGAAAAATAACGCCGGATTACAAATATAACAGCCCGGTTGTATCGCGGTTTGTAAATTCGGTTATGAAGGATGGGAAAAAGAGTACGGCGCAGGCGTTGGTCTATGAGGCCTTTGAGATAGTTGAGAAGCGGATGAACGAATCCGCGCTGAAGGTTTTCGAGCAGGCCATTGGCAACGTCAAGCCCCAGTTGGAAGTCAAATCCAGGCGTGTAGGAGGATCCACCTACCAAGTGCCCACGGAGGTTCGCCCCCAGAGGCAGACCGCCCTGGCAATCCGATGGATACTCACTTTCGCCGGAAAGAGGCCCGAGAAAAGCATGGCAAGAAAGCTTGCCGGAGAGTTCATGGATGCCGCCCAGCAGCGGGGGGCTTCGGTTAAGAAGAGGGAGGATACCCACCGGATGGCAGAAGCCAATAAGGCGTTTGCCCATTACAGGTGGTAGTCCCGGTAGCCCTGTTTTGATTTGCCCATCCAGTTTGTTTGCAGCCGGATGGGCAAAATATCTTGTTTGAAAAACAAATAAATGAAAACCCCCTTCACCGGGAGGATGTAAGATGGCAAAGCAGAAGTTTGAGCGCAAGAAGCCGCATGTAAAC
>JBKHFD010000052.1:0-13659 GCA_046540355.1 Desulfobacterales bacterium | reverse complement strand
GTTGTTGGTCAGTTGCGGATCATCTCCGAGAGGCGGCGGTTCATATCAATTACGCGCACGGCGTGTTCCCGGGATAGCGAGCCCGTGCCGCAGCTCGGAGTGATAAGCGACTGTGAGACGATCCTGTCCCTTTCCAAGCCCAGAGATTCTATTTGTGAGACCTCTTTGTTCCAAAGAGCATAAAGCGATTCAGGGGTTTCCTTTTCAATTGCTCCGGTGTCGCCCGTGGGCACAATCCCCCAGGCCAGAATCTTTCCGGCATTTAAAAACCCCCTGACCTGGTCTGCATAAAGCATGAACTTGTCAAAATAGGAATACGCGTCAAAGCTTACAATGTCGGCCCCGGATTCAAGTATAACAGACCATTCGGCATTGGCGCATACGTGTATCCCGGCAAGTCCTCCTTCCTGGTGCACCGCCTCTATGACTTCTGCAAAGCACTGATCAATGTCTTCGCGTGAAACACTTATAAAGGCCGAGGAGCCGAACCCGGCAAGGGCGGGCTCGTCCAAAAACAATATTACCGGCACCCCGTACTTTTTCAGACGGTTTACCTGCCAGCGGGCCTTCATTGCAATAAGCTTAACAGCCGCATCCCGCAGTTGTTCGTTATAAAATACCGCCCGCCCGTCCTGATCCACAAGGCCCGTGCCAAAGGTAAAAGGCCCGGTAACCTGCCCCTTTACTGCAGCAGGCTTGCAGGCGCCCCGGTCAAGTTCTCTAATAAAAGTGTAGAACCCGGGGGCATCCTGTTTTTCAAGAGCAAAACGCGAATCCGCTATTTCCTCCGAACCCTCTGAAACCGCCATGTAGGTTTCCATAAAGGCCAACATTTCATCGTCAAAGTCTTCTCTTCCTGAATCCACGTATATCCGTCCGTCCTCAGACCTCAGCCCCGGCATCCCTTTTGCAAACTGCGTAACCATGCCCTCGGCTGCAAACCCGGGAAGCTGAACCCACAAGGGAATATCCGGTGTATAGTCAAGCATAATCCGCACCGCCTCATCATGATCGTCCAGAGGCAGACTGCCTATCCAGGCGGCAAGGGCCCGGGGATTAAAATCAGTGCTCATGTCGAATCCTTTATAAATATTAGCCGCGTTACTTATATAAAATAATTATTGTAATGAATTTTAAAATGCTTGACAAGGGTATTTCCGGGAAAATTTTTAATTGCGGCCGCCGACCCGTTTATTATGCAATTGACAGGTCTATGCTATTTGCTTAAAGTAAATACCGAAAACTCTATCAGCCCCCTCGGGGCCAAAAGGCGGCAACATAATACAAGGAGGGAATCATAAATGTTTGGCTTGGGCATGCCTGAATTAATAGTTGTTCTTGTAATCATCCTCATTATTTTCGGTGCAGGCAAGATGCCGGAGATCGGCTCGGGCATAGGCAAGGGCATTCGAAACTTTAAAAAAGCGATCTCCAGCGATGACACTACTTCTGACCAGGTAGAAACACCCGAAAAGGAAAAAGAAAAGAAATAAAAACCGGCTAAAACGGAATGTCGTCATCCACGCCTTCGTCCCCGGATGAAGGCGAAGTCTGCCCTTCGGACTCATCAGGATATGCTTGGGCCGCACCGAATCCGCCGCCGTAACCTCCGCTGTTATCCCCGCCCGCGCCCCTGGACTCCAGCATCTGCATATCGTTTGCCACGATCTCGGTCATATACCGGGTTATACCGTCCTGCTCCCAGGACCTGGTCTGCAGACGGCCTTCAATATAGACCTGCCTGCCCTTGGAGAGATATTCACCGCATATTTCACCAAGCTTGCGGAAGGCAACGATCCTGTGCCATTCGGTTTTTTCCCGTTTTTCCCCGGAAGTTTTGTCTCTCCATTCCAGGGACGTGGCCATGGGAAAATTTACCACCGCCTGGCCGTCCTGGGTGTACCTGATTTCAGGATCCCGGCCAAGTCTGCCTATCAGAATAACCTTGTTTACCCCGCGTGCCATATTTTTCTATCCTTTTCCGCCGTTTTCCTGTTTGTCTTTATCTAAGTCTAACTCTGATGACTCTTCATCAGCACCTTTCTCAGATTCCGGCCTCCCCACCTGGCAGGCATTTCTAGCTCAGGTGGAAATGCCCATTTTGGGCAGGATCCAAATCTGGAGAGCCGCCCATACACCTACAAAGACTGCTATATAAACAAGTGCTTCCATTTCTGCTTCCTTTTTAAGGTAAAAAAGTATTTGCTTTTCAGGTTCAGGCTAATTGTCCGAGACCGATGTCACACTGCGCTGTTCCAGCTGAACAATGCGCGGCGTCATAAATATCAGAAGTTCATTCTTTTCGTTTTCACTGACCTTCCGCTTAAACAGCCACCCTACCATTGGAATATCCTTTAAAACAGGTAATCCCGACATCCTTTCATTTGTGGTTTCCTTTTTAATGCCGCCTATTACTATGGTGGAGCCGTCATCGACCAGTAATTCTGTCTCGGCTTTATTAGTGGAAACTGCAGGCGCCTCCTCGGTCAGCTCGGCAACGTCATTTTTGGTTACATAAATCTGAAGAGCAATTCTTTCATCAGGTGTTACTTGCGGGGTGACCTCCAGAGTCAGGTCTATGTCCTTGAACTCAACGTTGACATCGTCGTCTTCCACGGTCTGATACGGGTATTCAGTCCCCTGGGTGATTGTGGCCTTTTTGTTGTCCAGGGTTGCGATCTTGGGCGTGGATATGATCTTTACATCATTCTGCTCCTCCAAGGCGCTCAACGTGGCGTCCAGTGTCAGCGACGTGCCGATGTCGGTAAATGAAAAACCAAACCCGTCGCTTGTTTTCGCAGGATTGTTGGTGGACAATGAATAACCGTATTCCCCGCCTAGTGTGGAGCTTTCCTCTCCGGCCATTTCCATGCTGAACGTGGAGCCTATATCTTTAAGATAGTCCTCGTTGATCTCAACTATCCGGGCTTCTATGACCACCTGGGGAGTTACTTTGTCTATCTGATCAATAACCTCCTGCGCCTTTTCAATCCTGTCCATTGTATCGGTTATAATGAGCTGATTATTGCGCTTATCCACGTTTGCCTTGCCCCGGTCTGAAAGCACGTCCTCAATGTGGGTTAAGACCTCGTTCTTGGCATTTGCGTAGCTTATGGGGATATATTCCGTAATCAGAGGCTCCATGGACTTTTCCTGGTCCTTGCGCTCCCGATATGCCTCTATGCGCTCCTGTCTCTGCTTTTCCTCCTCCCTGAGGGTCTGGCTCGTGGCAATTCTGATCATGTCGCCTCTTTCCACCTTGCCGAGCCTGTTTTGCTCAAGCACCAGGTCAAGAACCTGGTCCCAGGGCACCGGCTTTTCCATGGAAATTGTCACTTTTCCCTCCACATCGGGATCAATTGCGTAATTTTTCCCGCTTACCTGCTGCAGGATCCTGAAAACGTTGCGTATGTCGGTTTCATAAAAATCAAGGGCCACCTTTTCCCCTGTATATTCCTCCTTTTCAAAAAGCCATTCCACCTCTTTTGCTTCGGCTTCAGCCTCTGAACGTGTTTCGGCCTCTTTTTCGGCCAGCTTTTCAGGCTCAATCTCTTTTTCATCTTCTGCCCGGCTTTTCTCCTCTTCAAGCACCTGCTTCCAGTCAGGGAGTTTTGCGGCTGTATAAGGCCGAGGACCCTTTTCCGAGGCCTCCAGGTTTATCATGAGCCTGCCGTCAGAGCGTTCTACATGGTAGGGAACATCTTCTCGCAGCTCTATTACGATTTCAACCGCGTCTTTTTCAGTTGGGGCCTTATAGGGAATAATCCGGTCCACCGCGCTGTCAAACCTGGTTGTAATAAAAGGCCGCCGGTCCATGTGATCAGGCAGCACCGCGCCCGGCAATACTAGCTTAAGTCTTCTTTCCCTGGTTTTTTTAATATCATACTCAAGACGGCTGCTGGCGCCCAAAATGATTACCGATTTGCCGGAATCAAGGGTTTCAAATTCTATGTCTTCTATTGCCGCCGGGCCGCCGGATTCCTCAGCTTTATTAAATTTATCATCTGTTTTTTTCTCTTCGCCTGTTTCCTCTAAGTTAATTTTTTGTTCCCCTGCATCCCGCTCTGATACCGTGTCCTCCCGGGAGCGGCCCGGGTCGTCGGTTGCAGTGCTTTCTGTATCGATTTCAGAGTTAGAGGGCTCTGGTGTTTCGTCAAACTCTACCGTAAATATTCCTTCGCTCTTGTCCGTATTATAGCCCAGGTCCCTTGCCAGCCTGACTTCCATACGCACATTCTCCTGATCTTCAGAGCTCGACAAGTCTATGGACCTTATAATTCCTTTATCCGGGGTGTAGCTTTTGTCAATATCTCCCATCTTCGCCTTGGGAAAATAAAAAATAACACCTGTGGGATCATGCTGCTTAACTGAAGTATAATCAAGCTCCCCGGAGGATTGAACCCCTATATTACCGGTTTCCCCGCCGCTTTCAACTTCAACCCCGGTTATGATATTAGCAGATTCTTCCTCGGCTTCCTCCTGTTGAGGTGACATGGTGGCACAGCCGGCAACAATCAATAAGATGCCGGCCGTCAGTAAAATCAGCCGGATGCCTGTTGCTTTTCCTTCGTGACTGTACATGTTTCATTCTCCGGGTTAGTTCTCGAGTTTTTTTTCAATTTCACGTTCAGCGATTTTGCCGTAAACATCCTTGTATTTTTCCTTTATAATAATCCTGTCCTTCAGGATATCTTCCACCTGCCCGCCGTTTTCTCCCATATATGTGCCGTTTCTTACAACATAGCCTTTGCCGTCCTTGTCCTCGACCATTGCCATGGCTCTATCTTTTCCCGGGATCCTTAAAATGGCCGTAAGCTCGAGCTGACTGAGCGCAATTCTTTCAAGAGGAGTCTGGGGTTCTCTGCGATCAAGCTCTTCGTCTTCCTCCTCTTCCTCGCTTTCAGGCTCCTGGGTGCGTAAAAACGGTTCGAACGGATCAGCCCGCCCGCTGCGCGTATAATATCTTTGCTCGTCTTCGAAGAGGGCCTCCTGTTCGGTCAGCATCAATTCACTTAGTTCTTTATCTTCTGCTTCCTCTGCAACTACTTCCCCCTGTCCTTTTCCGGATTCTGCAGAAGCCGCGTCTTTGCCCGTCTTCTGTTCTGCTTTTTCCGGTTCCTCAGAATCCTGTGCTTCAGGACCGGTTCTATCCTCTGTCTCCTGCCCGGCCTTTGCATCAACCTTTTCGTCCTGTTTTTCCGCCTGCTCTTCGGCCCGGTCTATCTTGACCTCCCGGCTTTTGTGGATATCCTGCTCCGGTTCTTCCGGGGACTTTCCGAGCCCCATGCACAGGGGAAGCAGAAAAAACAGAATTACGGCTATAAACGGAGTCCGATTGGTCATTTTCTTTTCTTTTTCCTTTTAATTTTCCGAATCACCCTGCTGATCTATGAACTTGTAGGTTACCGCGGTACACCCGATTTTCAGCCGGCCCGGGGATTTGCCTGATTCCTGGGCAATTGAAAAATCCATTATGTTTACCACACGGGAAAGACGGGCCAGCCTGTCAAAAAAAACACCAAGATCGTGATAGCCGCCGGTTAGTTCCATTTTAACCGGGATTTCACTGTAAAAATCCTTTTTTGCCTCGCTTTGCGGCTGAAACAAAAGAAAATTCAATCCCGATGCTTTCCCCGCCTGGGAAATCCCCGTAAGCAGTGAAGGAATTTCCTCTTTCTCCGGCAACGCCCTGGCCACCTCTTCAAACTGCCCCCGGGCTTCGTCGTATTCCTCTTTTACAGCGTCATAAGCACTTGCCTTCCTTTTAACAACTTCCAGTTCCTGCTGTGCGCTTTCTATCCGGTCCTGAAAATCGCTTATCCTGTTTAGTTCCGGCAAATACAGAAGCCAGCCGAACAAGGCAATAACAACCACCGCGGTGCCGAGGCTTATCAGGATCCTCTGCGTCTTTGTAAGCTGGCCGATTCTCTGGAAAAAAGGCTCGATGCTTTGCATGGACATACTGGTGTTTTTCATTGTTTCTCTGCCTTCCCGTCATTGTCGCCGGTACTTGCATCCGCCAAAGTACACTTTATCTCAAAGCTTTTTAACTCAACATCCTGCTCCGTGGTTTGCTTGGCGGAACTGAGGCTTACGTCATTTATTTTTTCGGATCTCTCAAGACGTCTCATGAAAACCGCGATGGTTTCATTGTCCATTGCAATGCCCTCAAGAGCAAAACCATTGTCGTTGTAGTCCATCTTCTTTAGCTGCATCCGCCTCGGGACCACCCTCTCGGTGATTTCGGCAAGCAGCAGGGCGGGCTTTTCCCTGTCTGCTTTCAGTTGATTGACAATATCTATTTTTTTCTTCAGCTCTTTTAACTTTCTTCTTAATTCCTCCACCTGCTCGGCTTTTTCTTCATAACGCTTGATATCCTTATTAATATTTGCCAGCCGGTCTTCAAGATCATCCGCCTTTCCGGCAAAATACAAGTGGCCTAGGAACAGGATCAGGACCAGAAGAATCATTGAAAGAATGAACACCGAGACCTGGCGCCTGATATTTTCCTTTGTCCTGGCTGCGCGGAAAGGCAGCAAGTTGATGCGTATCATTTGTCATCCACCCTTCTGATGGCAAGTCCCATGCATATTGCGGCCTGCGGTGCGATCTGCTCCAGATAGGCCGGATCCAGATGGCTGTTTCTGATTTCAAATGTTTCAAAGGGGTTTATAATCCGAACCTCAGCGGCCGTCTGCACCGCCAGCAGATCCCTGAACTGTTTGATATTTGCTCCGCCGCCGCTTAGCACTATTTCTTTTATCTGGTCATCCGGATTGGTGGAATAAAAAAAGTCCAGGGCTCGCCGGATTTCATTGCTCCAGTCCGATACAACCGATGAAATCACCTCTTCGAGATCTTCGGCTGAGATTTTGTCGGGCTTTTCTGCAAGCTTAAGGTCTTCCGCCTCGGCAATTGAACAATTTGCCATTGACACGATCTTATGGTTTATCTGGTTGCATCCGAGGGATACGTCCCTCATAAATACGGAATCATTGTGCTTGAGAATATTCAGGGAGGTCTTTCCCGCCCCTATGTCGATAAGAGCAATATTTTCCTGCCCGGATGTGTAGTTTAACTCGTATATATTCTGCAAAGCAAAGGCGTCGATGTCTATAATGCACAGATTAAGGCCCGCCATTTCAATTATATCGACATAATCGTTTATCATCTCTTTCTTTGCCGCCACCAGCAGGACATTCATCTGGTTGGAATTCTGCTCGTCTTCACCAAGCACCTGGAAATCAAGATTCACATCATTTATGTCAAAAGGGATATATTGTTCGGCCTCAAAATTCAGCGATTCGTAAAGCTGGTCCTCCGGCATCTGTTGCATCGTTATATTCTTTACAATCACGGAGTATCCCCCGATGGAAATTGCAACATTCTGCTGGCGGATATTATAGAGGTTAAACAGCTCGCGGATCGCCTCGGCAACCGCAGCGCCATCCTTTATAACCCCCTCCTCTATAAGTCCGGGTGCAATATCAATAGAGCCGAACGTCCTGAGTGCCCAGCCGTTTTTTCTTTCCACGGCCTCGGCCACCTTAATGGTTCGGGAGCCTATATCCAGACCGACCAGTTGATTTTTTCCGCCGAAAATCATGAGCCTCTCGTTTTTTGTGCTTTGTCTATGGTTGAGTTACATACAATTGCCGCCGGTTTCGGGCAACCGGGCTGATCATTGATCGGAAAACAAGAGATTTGACTGGCAAAATGACCGGCAAATGGACTTACAATCAATCTTTCCACCTATCAAATTCCACGGGTTGGTTGTTTGGTGACGGTTCTTAGCCTCAGCCCGGATTTATAATACGTTAAATTGTTGTTTTGTCAAGCAAATTATTATTTTTTTGGAAAATTAACCACATATGGTAAGCATTTTTCGCATACCACACTATATGATGTATGATAACCGACTTGGTACAAGGGCCTGATTCATGCGTTTCCGCAAAAATTTTTCCCATGAACCGCTATATAAATCAAGAATCAAGACCAGGCTACCCCCCTTGAAAAAGAATTGGAAGATATGTATGATAGGATATATAGTTAAAAATCGAAACAGCCTTTTGAAATACTCTACCGTTCCAAGGAGGCGGCATTATGCCAATGACAAAAGCATTCCGGGACAGGCTTTTTCCAAAACTACCTGAAATTACTGATTATTTCGGAACCCCGTTTCATATTTACGATGAATCCTGTATCAGGGATACTGCAAATACTTTAAAAGGCCTGTTTTCCGAACTTCCGTCGGGTTTTCAGGAATATTTCGCCGTAAAGGCCCTGCCAAACCCCCGAATTATGGAAATCATGCGCGAACTTGGCTTCGGATTCGACTGCAGTTCAGTGCCGGAACTTGTTTTAAGCCGCGGGGCGGGGGCAAGAGGTGAATATATAATGTTTACCTCCAACAATACCACCAGGGAGGATTTCGAGGCTGCCATTGCAGATGGCGGAAGCATCCTGAATCTTGACGATATCACCCTGATAGAAAAACTCCCGGAAGTTCCCGAACTGATCAGCTTCAGGTATAATCCCGGTCCCCAGCGCACCGGCAACAAAATAATAGGCAATCCGGTTGAAGCCAAATACGGGATCAGCAGCGACCAGATAGAGGAAGCCTACCGTATCATGAGGGATAAGGGAACCAAAAGGTTTGGTCTGCACACCATGCTCGTTTCAAACGAGCTTAACTACAGCTACATGGTGGAAACGGTTCAAATGCTTCTTTCCCTTGTGGACTCGCTTTCAGACAATCTGGGCATAAACTTCGAGTTTATCAACATGGGCGGAGGCCTTGGCATTCCATACCATCCGGATGAGGAGCCGCTGAACCTTTTGTCAATGGCCTCGGAAATAACCGCCATGTTTAATAACTACAAAAAAACCCGGGGCCGGGTCCCGGATCTTTACATGGAAAGCGGCCGGTTTATGACCGGTCCGCACGGGGTGCTTGTCACCAGAGCGATCAACAGAAAAAATATTTACCGCAAATACATCGGAGTTGACAGCTGTATGTCGGCCCTTATGAGACCCGGAATGTATGGTGCCTACCATCATATTGACGTGCTCGGCAAGTCCCTGAAGAGTGATCCCACTGAAATCGTCGATGTTGTGGGATCTCTTTGCGAGAATATCGATAAATTCGCAATACAGCGGGAACTTCCAAAAATAGATATGGATGACCTGCTTGTTATACATGATACCGGAGCGCACGGTCATGCCATGGGATTTAACTATAACGCCAAGCTCAGACCGCAGGAACTGCTGCTGCGATCAGACGGTTCAGTGGAGCTTATCCGCAGGGCTGAAACCATGAACGACTATTTTGCCACCCTTGATTTTACCCCGGACAGCCGGAAATTCTGAGGCGCAGAAATGAAGGATAAATAGACCGCTTACCCGCCTGCGGCGTCCGCGTATTTTTTCCGCAGCGAGGGTTTTTCAATTTTACCGGTTGGATTGCGGGGAACAGAGTCGAAAAAAATTTTTCGCGGACGCTTGTAACGCGGCATTTCAGCACAAAAAGCCGTTATTTCACCTTCTGTCATACTTCTTCCCGGCTTAAGAGATATCACCGCAGCCACTATTTCGCCGAGCCTCCGGTCAGGAAGCCCTATAACAGCCGCATCCAGAATGTCTGTATGCCTCATGAGATAGCTTTCTATCTCTACAGGGAAAATATTTTCCCCGCCTGTTATGATCACATCCTTTTTGCGGTCTATCAGCCACAGAAAACCGTCCTGGTCCATTTTTACGATATCCCCGGTATGAAGCCATCCGTCTCTTAACACCGAGCCGGTCGCATCGGGGTTGCGGTGGTAACATTCCATAACCCCGGGACCCTTTACCAGCAGTTCGCCGGGGACACCCGGGGCCAGGTTATTGCCGTAGTCATCCACTACCCGGCATTCCCAGTCAAACCCGGCCCTGCCTATGGCTCCCACCTTGTGCATGTTTTCGAGTCCAAGGTGGACGCATCCGGGGCCGGTGGCCTCGGTGAGGCCGTAATTTGTATCATAGTCCTGGTCCGGAAAAACCTTCTGCCATTTTTCAATAAGGCTCGGCGGCACCGGCTGGGCGCCGATGTGCATCAATCGCCATTGTTCCAGGGTGTAGTTCTCCAGGCACAGTTCGCCGTTTTCCAAGGCTACCAGTATATCATGCGCCCAGGGAACAAGAAGCCAGACAATGGTGACCTTTTCCTCTGAAACCGCTTCAAGAATGGCCTGCGGGCTCACCCCTTTTAATATAACCGACCGGGCGCCGACGATGAAATTGCCGAACCAGTGCATCTTGGCCCCGGTATGATACAAAGGCGGGATACACAGAAAATTATCTGAATGCACCTGGTTGTGATGCCTGTTTTCCACGTAGCAGGCAAATTCCAGCTGCCTGTGAAGCAGATAGACTCCCTTTGGTTCGCCGGTGGTGCCCGAGGTAAAATAGATTCCCGCACCATCCCAGGGCTTTACTTCCACATCAGGCTCGGCCGAATCCTGAACCTGCATGGTTTCATTAAGGGTAACTGCAAAATCCGGACACTTTTCAAAGGATCCGGCATAAATGTATTTTGAAACACTTTTGTCCAGTTCTGTTTTTACCTGTGTGATTCGCTCTGTAAATTCTTCGCCGAAGACGATGATGCCAGCCTCGCACAGGTTTGTGCACCGGGATATGGCAGGGGCTTCAAAACGGAAATTAAGGGGGACGGCCACTGCCCCTGCACGCAGAATTCCGAAATAAACCGGGAGCCACTCCAGACAGTTCATCATCAGATGGACCACCCTGTCCCCCTTTTCCACGCCCATGTTTCTCAGTGCATTTGAAAAAGTATTGGACTGCCGGTAAAACTGGTCCCATGTTATTTCCCGGCGAGTCTTTCCCACAGGCTCCCGCTCGATAAGCGCAGTCCTGTCTCCATATACACGGGCATTTCTTGCCAGTATTTCAGTAAGAACCATTTCTTATTTAAATATTAAGGGTTTACAGGTAAAAACACGGATCCTGATCTCTCGTACGCAGAACTATTTACCAGACACAAGACAAAAGTCAACCGGTTTCATGTGTTTCCCGGGAGATCAAAAAAAAGCCCGGCCCCTCTTTTTTGAAGAGGGCCGGGCCTTTACCGGAGGGTCTTTTGCCGTAAAATCCGGGGTTACTTCTTGTTTTCGTCAACCTCTTCGTAGTCGGCATCCACCACGTCTTCGTCCTGGCCGGACTGACCGCCGGCCTGTTCGCCGCCTGCGGCCTGTTCACCGCCAGACTGGGAGGCCTGCTGATACATGGTTTCAGCCAGTTTATGAGAGGCCTGCTGCAGCTCTTCGCTGATCTTGTTTATCTCTTCCTTGTCCTCGCCTTCCATGGCCTTGCGCAGCCTGCCTGTTATCTCTTCAACCCGCTGCTTTGTATCCGCATCCACCTTGTCGCCGAGTTCCCGCAGGGACTTTTCAGTGGAGTAAATCAGAGAGTCGGCGTTGTTTCTGGCCTCCACCAGTTCACGCCGCTTTTTGTCCTCTTCTGCGTGCTGCTCGGCCTCCTTGACGAGTTTGTCGATCTCTTCCTGGCTTAAGCCGCTGGATGCATGAATCTGGATTGACTGCTCCTTGCCTGTGGCCTTGTCCTTTGCGGACACATGCACTATTCCGTTAGCGTCAATATCAAAGGTCACTTCGATCTGCGGCACTCCGCGGGGCGCCGGCGGAATATCGGAAAGTTCGAATTTGCCGAGGCTCTTGTTGCCAGAGGCCATTTCGCGTTCTCCCTGCAGCACGTGAATTGTGACGGCCCGCTGATTGTCTTCCGCGGTTGAGAAGATCTGGCTCTTTCTCGTGGGAATAGTTGTGTTCTTTTCTATCAGCTTTGTCATCACTCCGCCCAGCGTCTCAATACCCAGGGAAAGCGGGGTGACGTCGAGCAGGAGAACGTCCTTGACATCTCCGGAAAGAACGGCTCCCTGAATCGCAGCTCCTATTGCCACCACCTCGTCAGGATTTACGCCCTTGTGGGGTTCTTTTCCAAAAAGCTTCTTTACCCGCTCCTGTACTGCCGGCATGCGGGTCTGACCTCCTACCATGATCACCTCGTTGATATCACCGGCAGAAATCCCGGCATCCTCAAGAGCTGTTTTGCACGGAGCTTCCAGTTTGTCCAGAAGATCCTCAACCAGAGATTCAAGTTTGGCCCTGGTGAGCTTGACATTCATGTGCTTGGGACCGTTTTGATCCGCAGTGATAAAGGGCAGATTCACCTCGGTCTGCATGGAGGTTGAAAGCTCCATTTTGGCTTTTTCCGCTGCTTCCTTTAACCGCTGCAGGGCCATTTTGTCGTTGCGGATATCAATGCCGCTGTCTTTTTTAAATTCGTCTGCCAGATAATCGATCACTCTAAGGTCAATGTCATCGCCGCCCAGATGCGTGTCGCCGTGGGTGGCCTTTACCTCGAAGACACCGTCGCCTATCTCAAGAATTGAAATATCGAATGTGCCGCCGCCAAAATCAAAGACCGCTATTTTTTCATCCGACTTCTTGTCCAGACCGTAGGCGAGAGAGGCTGCAGTCGGCTCATTTATAATCCGCTGAACATTTAGGCCCGCAATCTTACCGGCGTCTTTTGTTGCCTGTCTCTGGCTGTCATCAAAATATGCCGGCACCGTAATAACGGCATCGGTTACTGTCTCGCCCAGATAATCCTCGGCATACCTCTTTATATGTCCGAGAATATATGAAGAAATCTCGGCTGGACTGTAGAATTTGTCCTGAATCTTGATCCTGACATCGCCGTTGTTTGCCTTCTCTATCTTATACGGCAGGTTCTTGATGTCGCGCTGGACTGTTTCAGAATCAAACTTTCTGCCTACCAACCGCTTTACGCCGAAAACCGTGTTTTCCGGATTGGTAATGGACTGTCGCTTTGCTATCTGGCCGACCAGACGCTCGCCGTTTTCATTTACGGCAACCACTGAAGGCGTGGTGCGACCTCCTTCAGCATTCGTAATAACTTTTGTTTCGTCCTGCTCCCGAACGGCTACGCATGAATTCGTTGTGCCCAGGTCAATTCCGATTACCTTCCCCATTTTATGCCTCCTTAGTGACAATATTTTTTAATTTGTTTATTTTTCCGTTCAAAAGGCTTTCTGCTTTATCCTGCATCTTTGTCTCAGCAAGACCTTGCCTTTGAAACAACCACCATGGCCGGCCTGATCAAACGGTCATGAAGCAGATATCCTTTCTGCATCTCTCCGATGACGGTATTTTCCGGGTATTCGTCTGTTTCTTCCTGCATGATAGCTTCGTGATAAGTGGGGTCAAAAGGTTTCCCCATTGCCTCCACCCGGGTTACGTTATGTTTTTTGAGAATTTTCAAAATCTCATTCAACGTCATCTCAATGCCCTCGGCCATGCTGGCGGTGTCTTTTTGGTTTTCACCGGCCGCATTAAGCGCCCTTTCCAGATTGTCCACCACCGAAAGCAGATCCTTGATAAGCTCCTCGTTTGCATATTTCTTGTGGTCCTCCATCTGGCGCTGAACCCGCTTTTTGTAATTTTCAAACTCAGCAGAAAGCCTAAGCAGCCGGTCATAGGTCTCGGCAGCCTCGGCTTTTGCAGAGGCGAGATCCTTTTTTAATTCTTCCGTGTTTTCGGAATCCGCCTGCCCGGC
>JBKHFD010000051.1:0-13660 GCA_046540355.1 Desulfobacterales bacterium | reverse complement strand
CTGCAAAAATACCGCCGCGGCGGTGTAAATTGCTTTTTACGAGAGCATCAAACTTTAAAATCCAGTAGGATTTTAAATTTTTGAGGTTAAAAATGGATTAAACCTTGCAGCGTCAATGCTTGGGGCCGCTGCCGGTTTCAGGCAGCGGCCCCGGGCATTTAAAAGGTGAAATCAGCTTAGTCTTCCCATTTGCCTACTTTTCCCGCCCGGGTAAAGCAGAAGACAAGGCCTCCGACAAGTATTATTGCAAAAACTATCAGTGTGAATGTGGCTCCTGTTTCCATTATTCCCCCCTATCGGCGTGTTTTTATTTTCTGCAGCACAAAGGATGCAACAAGGGTGACCACAAGGATAAGCCAGACAATGTGGGACCCGTTTAAGGCTCCTATTTCGTAGCCCTCATATGCCTCGGGAATATCCTGCATGAAACCTCCGTAAATAAGCACGAAAACCAGTGCCACCGGTACCACGATTTTTATTATCCAGTCCCACCAGGCACCAATTTTAACATCCGAGGTTTCATTAACATGATTCCTTAAAAGAGCCGGATTCCAGAACCAGCCAATGACTATGCAGGAAAGGGCGCCTGTTATAAGAAGGCCGTAGAAGGCAACCGCCCTGTCAACCATGTCCAGCCAGTAGAGGCCGCCCTGGGTGGTAAATACTGCTCCCACCAGAAATCCGACCACGCAGACAATGCCGGTTACCTTGGCAAGGCTGCCTCCGAACTTGTCCCTCAGAGGTGCGGTGACTCCTCCGTGAGCGAGAAAAAACGCGGAATCCAGCCCCAGAAAGAAAAGGCACAGGAAAAACAGTATGCCGGTTAATGCATTGGCCGCCGGCATCATGGAGATGGCCGCAGGATAAATGACAAAGGCAAGCCCCAGCCCGGATTCGGCGACCTCGCCCGCCGGCGCTGAAAGAGCGGTCATAAGGAATCCGAGCGTGCTGAAAACCGCAAAGCCTGCAAAGAAGCTGGTGGCATTATTTGCAAACCCTGCGATTAAAACGTTGTTATTAATATCTCCCTTTCTGGCTATGAAGCTGCCGTAGGCATACATTCCTGCCATGCCCACAGACAGGGTGAAAGCGATCTGGCTGAAGGCTGCAAACCATATATCACCGGTCAGCAAAGCACTCCAGTCCGGACTTAAATAGTAGTTGAGGCCGTCTACAGCTCCCGGCAGCGTCAGGCCTCTTATCAGCAAAGCTATTAATATTATCCAGGGAATTGCAACCGTATATACCGCGATTTTCCCGATAACGCCGGCGCCTTTATACATGATCAGAAACAGCACCACCCAGATTATGGCCAGCATGATCAGGGTGGGCCACACTATTGAGCCGAGCTCGCCGGGGCTGGAAGAAAGCTGCAGGATATTTTCAAAGAAAAATCCGTCTGTGCCGGTGGCAGCCTCCTGGCCTGTTCCCCATGCCATGGTTGCCGAGCTTAAAACATATCGCATTGCCCAGGCGATTATAACTGCATAGTAAGATACAATCAGAAAGGCTACAAAAACAGGCCACCAGCCAAGCCATTCCCATTTTTTGTCTATGCCTGAAAAAACGCCCGGAGCCCCTCTCTGGAACATTCGGCCCATGCCTATTTCCATGAGAAGCCAGGGAAAGCCCAGAACGATAAGCCCTATGAGCCAGGCGACAAGGAAGGCTCCTCCTCCGTTGTCATAGGCCAGGTAAGGAAACCGCCACAGATTGCCAAGACCGATGGCCGATCCGATGGCGGCGAAAAGAAATGTGGTTCTGCTGGTCCATCTTTCACGGTTCGCTTCAGCCATTATTCCCCCCTTTAAAATGAAAAATTTAAAAGAAGATTCAGGTTCGCAGCCATTTGTTTGTGGCCGATCGCGTTGCCCGGCCGATTAAGCATCGCTTCTAGCGCTGTTCACTTGTCTGTAGCAGGTGGGCAGACTTGTGTCAAGCAGGAGTTTTGGCGGCTTGAAGACGGGCCGGGATTGAACGTCTTGACTTTTGGTCTCTTTGCCCCCATGATGTCTGCAGAATCCCGGGAGTGGAGGATTTTTTTGTATGCATAAGGAGATCCAGCTTTAAACATTTTGAAACAGGAGGTTTTTCATGAAAATTCTGGGAATTGCCTGCAGCCCGCGCAAGGAGGGGAACACGGAACTACTGATGAGGGAGGCCCTGGCTGCTGCGGAAAGCAAAGGGGCCGAGACCGAGCTGATTCTGGCGGCGGACAAAAATATAAGCCCGTGTGACGCCTGCGGAGCGTGCATTGAGGAAGGGATCTGTGTGGTAGATGATGACATGCAGGAGGTGTATAAGAAGCTAGAAGAAGCCGACGGCATTATTTTCGGAACGCCGGTTTATTTTCTAAATGTCAGCGCCCAGGCAAAGGCGGTTATTGACAGGACCTATGCATTATTGCGGACCGGAAAACTGCGCGGCAAGGTCTCGGGCGCCGCTGTTGCGGTGAGGCGGATCGGCGGCGGACAGGTGTTGAGTCTGTTGTACAGTTGGTTTACGGTTCATCGGATGATTACGGCAGGCGGATGCATAGGATACGGCAGGGAAAAGGGGGATATAAGGAACGGCCCGGGAGGGGCCCCGGGGAGTACGGCCCTCGGTGAAGCCGGTGCCATTGGCAGTGCCATGGTCAAAATGATAGACAAGGTTTCGAAATAACTTTGGAAGCTGAAATAAAAGGAGGTGGCATGTCTGAATTGGTAAAGATCTCGATTTCAAATCATGTGGCTGATGTACGGTTTAATCGTCCCGAAAAATACAATGCCCTGAATCCGGATATGTTTAAGGCCATAATCGAGGCCGGCAGGAGCCTGGCACAGGATACCAGCGTGAGGGCCGTGGTGCTTTCAGGGGAGGGCAAGGGCTTTTGCGCCGGGCTTGATTTTCAGGGCTTTGTGGAAATGGGGGAGAAAGGGGGGGTGAACCTGATGGAGACCCGGCAGGGACAGATAGCAAATAACGCGCAGCTCCCCGCGATGATCTGGAAACAGGTGCCTGTACCGGTGATTGCAGCGCTTCACGGGGTGGCATACGGTGGCGGACTGCAGATTGCGCTGGGCGCCGATATCAGGATAGCGTCACCTGGTACGCGCCTTTCTGTAATGGAGATCAAATGGGGCATTATCCCGGACATGTCAGCCACCCAGACCCTGCGGGACCTGGTGAGACAGGATGTGGCAAAGGAGCTTACCTTTTCCGGAAGAATAGTGGAAGCCGGTGAAGCCGAAAAACTTGGCCTGGTAACCAGAGTATCCGGGAACCCGCTGGAAGAGGCCCATCAAATGGCCAATGAATTTGCAGCCAGAAACCCTTCGGCCATTTCCGCGGCCAAGCATTTACTTGAGACTGCCTGGCATGCCGATGCCGAAGAGGGGCTGAAACTGGAGGCTTCCCTGCAGCAGTCCCTTATGGGCACGCCCAACCAGATGGAGGCTGCGGCAGCAAATTTTGAAAAGCGACAGCCACAGTTTGCAGATCGTGAAAAATAGCCTTCCTTCCCGGGCCGCACCTTCTGCGGCCCGGGTTCTTTATACCTCAATTTAGGTTATATTCAGGCTCAGAGCGTTTTGAAGACAATTTCTTCCCTGGACAGTCGCGGTCTTTGTCCCGGGGACTGGGCCGGGTAGCCAACCGGCAGAAGACAGATAAATTCGAGATGTTCGGGCAGCTCCAGAATTTTTTTTGCCTCTTCAACATCGACTCTTCCCAGCCAGCACGTTGCCAGGCCAAGATCCACAGCCCGCAGAACAATATGTTCGACCGCTATGGCAACGTTCATTGCAAGATATCCCTTAGCGGTAACAGACTGGCTCAGACCGCCTTTATATTTTCCGGAATTGGGATCCTCCATATCAACATCCGTAAATGCGCCCGTTTCGCGAAGTTCCTTTACCCGCCTGGGCCGGGTCTCCAAAACAGTCATATCCGCGCAGCATACAAAAAGAACAGGGGCTTTGAGCGCAAATTTGTAAGGAGTCACAGGATTTAGCTCCTTCTTTTTTTCCTCGGAACTGACAATCACAAATCTCCAGGGCTGAAGATTTGAGCCTGAAGGCGCAAGCCTTGCCGCCTCAAGGAGTTCATCTATGAGGTTGTCAGGGACCGGATCATTAGTGAATTTTCTTATGCTTCGCCTCTGTGCAATGACATCTGTCAATTCCATTTGAAGCCTCCTTATCTTTTTTTGTGGAAATCCGTATGCACATTTTTACCTAAGTCCCAGTTGAACGCGGCTTTCCTTGAATTCTTCCGGCTCGGGCGGGGACATAGATTCGGCCTCCCGCAGAAACAGACGGCTTTCTTCTATCCGCTCATCTTTAAGTATAAAGTCTTTTACCGCTTTTGTCCGCTTCTGTGCCAGAAGGTGCAGCTCTTTATCATCTATTTCAATCTGCTGTCTTATTTTCTCCTTCATCTCCTCGATTGTGAGGCTCTCATCAGCGAGCGGTTTGGCATCCCCTGGCACGTCGGGTCCTGAGAGGACTTCTTTTTTATAGAGTTTTCTTATAACTTTTTCATCCGGGCTGAGATCTTCGGCTTTTGGTTCCTCTTTTTCAGCTTCTCTGATTCTCTGCCTTTCAGCCTCTACGGCCTTGCGGATTCTTTGTTCAAGGGCCCTTTCGGCAAGCGCCTTTTGGTCATCTCTCGGGTCTACATACCCTGTCAGTTCAATTTTTAGCTCCGGTCTTTCATAGAGCAGGGTTTGGATGGAGTTTATTTTTTCAAGAGCTGTATCAGTAATCTCGTCGCTTCCGGCATTAAATTCAATGTAGCGGACCTCTTCTCCTCCTTTAATAATGGAGCCTATAAGAGAGAAGGGAGAGGATGCCGCTTTGACAAGTATGTTTTTCAAAGCCTGGAAAATAATCCCTGTCAGGCTGAATTCCGGGTCGTCCAGCCGTCCTGATACAGGCAGGTTAAGATCAATTATTCCCTTTCTGTCCTTTAGAAGCGCAACTGCAAGCCCTACAGGCAGATTAAGAGCATCCTTGCTTTCAATGCGCTCTCCGAGGCTGAACTGGTCGAGCACGATTTGATTTTCCGCCTCCAGTTCCCTGTTTTCCACCGTATAATCAAGATCCAGATTGAGTTTTCCCTTCTCAATGCCTCGTCCGATATATTTGCCCGCATAGTGGGAAAGCGGTGCAAGTTCAAGGTTCCCCAGGTTAAATTCAAGGTCGAGAAGAATCTCTTCGAGCAGGGGATTTATCGTCCCGGCAATGTTGAGAGGCGCATGTTCGTCTACTGCGCATTCAAGAAAAGTCTCGGCTCCTTTAAAGGCCTCCGTGGAAAGCCCTTTTATGCTCCCTTCTTTTACGGCAAGCGTGGTTGAATAGCCTGACCTGATATTGTTGTCTGTAAATAAAAAAGCAAGATCAGCAAGTTTTACTTCTCCTATGCGTACCGGAAAATCAATTCCCCCGTTTTTTGTCAAATCATCCGCCTTGTCCTTTTCTTTGCTTTCTCCGGTTTCTTCATGTTGTTTTTCCGGCGGTTCTTTTTCGTAAAGGTTTGTCAGGTTCAGGCCCCCGTCTTCTTCAACGGCAATCTGTTGTTCCAATCCCGCAACAGAGATCTCCTCTAGTTCTATCTCTGCGGGTTTCCAGGTCACATCAATTCCGTTTAGGTCAAAGGATTGCAATTTCGTTAACGGCCGTCCTGTTTTTTCCTCTTCAAGGCTTAATTCAGAAAAATCTGCATTTCCTGTAAAGTGTGCGTCTATCCCCTCATCCGGATCTGCCAGCAGTTCGGCATTGCCTGCAAGTGCAAGGCTTCCGTTTGAAAGCACCACATGCAGCGGCTCGGGAAAATAGGGTTGGGCAAGAGTTAAATCAAGGTCATTGAGCTTTATGTCTAAGTCAGAGGCAAGCGGTGACGCACTGAAATTGCCTGTAACTGATAAAGAGGTATTTGTGTCCAGCGTTGCTGACAAATCCAGGTCCGCCCGATGCCCTGACTGGCTGGAAAAATCGGATATTTTAAGGTGCACCGGCCGGACCTGGATTTCTACCGGTTCTGTTCCTGGTTTCTGGTCTGCGGCCGGGGCTGCGAAATCCCGGAACCTGATTGTTCCGGAATCAAGCTCAAAATTATCCATTTCAAGAATAAAAGGCGCCTGCCTGTCCTTATCTCCGTTCTTTTCCGCCTGTTTTTCCTGCTGCGTTTCTTTATCCGCAGCCCCTGGATTTTCCAGGTTCAGTCCGCCGTCTGCGCCGCGCACAATCGTTGCCACGGGCCGGGTCAGGGCAAGGGTCTCTATGTGTATGTTTTTGTTCAGGGGATCGGAGGGCGCCAGTTTTACGTGGATCGAGGGGACGGAAAGAATCTCCTCAGAGTCGGTTCCCGCAAGTTTGATGTCGGAAAAATCCGCTGTGCCGGTGACTTCAGTCCTGCTTTGGCCCTGGCTGTCCTTTCTGAATGAAACCGATGATTCCACGTCCAGGGTGCCGCCTGAAACGGAAAAACCCGGTGTGCCGGGTACGTAATCAAAATACCGGGGAAGTGAAACCCCTGATATGGAAATATCAACAACAGTTTTCAGTGAATCTGCAAAGGGCTTTGTGGAGGTTTCAACCTGGAGTTCCGCCTCATTGAATTTTCCTTTAAGCGAAGGCTCGCTGTAAGTATTTATATCAAAGTTTGAGATCTCCGGAATCGTAAAATTTATATCCGAGAAGCTGTGGGTTTTGTCCATGGGGGCGTCTTTGAAAACAAATCTGCCGTCTGCAAGAGTTATATTGGATATGAAAAAGGTAAGAGGCATTCCGGTTTCTTCAGGCTCGCTTCTCTGTTCATCTTTTTGCGCGGGGATAAGGTCTGAGAAATTAAACTCCGTACCGGAAAGTCTTGTAACTCTTATTACCGGGTTTTCAAGCCGCAGCTCCCTGGCGACAATGGCCGGTTTGAAAATGGAGGACCATTGAAGGTTTACAAGGAATCTGTCAAAAGAGACAAGATTTTCATCCCCGGTCTTTTCCTGTATCTCAAGACCTTCTATCGCGAGGACCAGGGTGAAAGGGTTAAAATAAATGTTTTTGATTTCGGTCCCGCGGTTTAAATGCTGGTTTAACTTCTCAGGCAGGATGGATTCGGCTATCATAGGGATTACCAGGAATCCCGCAATGCTATAGAGCAGAATCAGGATACCGGCGATAATCGATAATTTTTTCTTGCGGCTCAAAGTGTTCCTCCCTGGATTTGGTCATGAAGTATCCGCCTTTGCTTTTCCGCGGATACGGCCGTAGTGAACCAGGGACTGCATTGCCCTGGCGCATTGCTCCGGCGTGCTGTATACGGGTATACCTCCTTCGGCTAAAATTTCTTCCATGACGTCGTTTTCCAGGTGAGCAAAACGTAGGCAGATTACCGGTTTTTTGTATTTGTCCGGAAGGGATGCATAGCGCCTGCCCCCCTCGAGGGCGGTTTGCACCGCTGGAGGTAAATCGTCGGCGCTTCGGTCTATTTTCAGGTTAGGGTCCCAGAGCTGGGGGCTTACCGGGACATTGCTGATAACCCCGTCAATATAATCGAGTTGCAGGAAGCGTTCTATTATTTCCGCCTCTTGTATGGCTGTTCTGATGCTGCCCGCAAAGTCCACTGGATTTTTGGGCCGGGGAGCATGAGCCGGCAGCATCTCCGAGAGCGCGGCCGAGGTATCGGTGTCCAGCTCAGGCAATTCCATCCCCAGTGTGGCGCAGGCATCCGTGCCCACAACCCCTTGTCCACCGCTTCCCAGGATCGCCACCCGGTTGCCTCCGGCAGGCGGGAGCCCGGCCAGGGCCTGAGCTGTTTCAAATAAATGAAATGCCTCGCTGACCTGGAGCAGTCCGAGCTGCCGGCATATGTTTTCAAATATTACGGCTGATCCGGCAACAGATGCTGTGTGGGATATCGCGGCCCGTTCCGCGGCTTTTGACCGGCCCGCTTTGTAGAGCACGATGGGCTTTTTTGCCACCGCCTTTTTTGCGGCGTCAAAAAAGCGTTTCCCGTCTTTTAAGCCCTCCAGGTAAAGGGTTATTACCCGGGTGTCTTCATCGTCGGCCAGGTATTCAAGATAATCGGCAACCTGCAGGTCCGCCTGGTTGCCTATGCTGATGAATTTGCTCAGCCCGTATCCCCGGGCGGTGGCCTCCTGGGCCATGGAGACCCCGAAAGTACCGCTTTGACTGATAAAGGCGATAGAGCCTTTTTCAGGAGGCATGCCAAAGCTCAGGTTAAGATCTGCCGCCGAGCTCCAGATGCCCATGCAGTTGGGGCCCACAAAGCGAATCCCTTCGCTTTGGGCTATATCTGAGATTTCTTCTTCCAGGCGCCGCCCTTCATCCCCTACTTCGGCAAAGCCCGCGGAGATCACTACGGCCCCCTTTACTCCCGCGGCTGTGCATTGCCTTAAGATGTATGGAACACTTGCAGCAGGGGTCGTTATAACTGCAAGATCAACCGGTTCAGGCACATCGCCTATTGCCGGAAAGGCTTTTAGACCCAGGACTTCTGATTTGTTGGGGTTGACAGGATAGATGGCGCTTTTAAATCCGCTGTTAAAGGGGCGATATACCATACGGTAGCCCCATTTGCCCATAATATCCGAGGCGCCGATTATTGCGATCGAACCGGGCTTGAAAATCGCGTCCATGGGTTTTTTTAAAGAATTTTCAGAAGCGTTAACACGACGGGGACAAAGTCTGCTCGCCAATTTTTGACCTCTCCAATAGCTTATTTCAGGGTGTCGGGATCTCCTTTAAGCCCGATTTCTTCTGCAACCGGCTTCATGCCCTCGATGGTTTCGGCAATTACATCCGGGAGTTCCATGCCGAGCCACTGGCAGCCGGTTTCAATTATTTCCCTGTTTACCCCCGCTGCAAACCGCTTGTCCTTCCATTTTTTCTTAACCGACTTGGGCTTCATATCAAGGATGCTCTTTGAGGGCCGGACAAGGGCCGCGGCTGCCACCAGGCCGGTGAGTTCGTCAATTGTATAGAGGGTTTTCTCAAGAAGCGATTCAGGCCGTACATCGGTGACAATGCCGTATCCGTGGCTTATCACCGCCCGTATGTATTGCTCCGGCCAGCCTTCGGCCCGGAGGATTTCCTCTGTTTTACGGCAGTGCTCATCAGGGAACTGCTCATAATCAAGATCGTGGATCAGTCCGATAATACCCCATTTATCAGGGTTCCGGCCGAATTTGCGGGCAAACTGCCGCATTACTGATTCAACGGCGATTGCGTGTCCAATAAGGTTTTCACTTTTATTGTACCTGGTAAGCAGATCCCATGCCGCATCTCTTGTGGGTTCAATGGAATTCATTTCAGACCTCTTTTATAAATTGCGGCGTGTTCATTCGGATATTGCTTTTTCGCCGGGGTTAAAGATTTTTTTCCATACTTTCGATGATAATTTCTGCGGCTGTTCTGGCTCCAAAACCGGGGGCTACGGGGCATTTTTCCCTGGCCCCGGAATTGTTGAATGCTTCCCGTTCCACGGGGCCTGCAAAGGGATCATAAGACCTTCCAAGCAGTTGTTTCTGGATATCCGGGCATGAAAGACTGCCGAATATTGACTCAAACCTTTGGATATACTGCCTTCCGGCAACATAGTGGGCTATGTTTTCAAAATTTGCGGGGTCTTTATCTGAAAAATAAAGTCCCAGGGCAACCAGGCCGCCTGCCACCGGGCCGCAGATTCCCCCGGACATGGAAAGCCCGGGAAATGGGGCCAGAGCCCTTATTATTTCCATGTTTCCCAGGCCGAAGGCTTCCATCAGGGCCAGGGCCGAGCCCTTGGCGCAACTGCGTGTCAGGTAGCAGTACTGTTCTGCTTTTAGTTGCACGTTATCCAGAAAGACGTTTTTTTCGGCTATGACCTCCTTCGGATCCGGCTGTTTTCCGGGTATGCCGTTTTCAGCCAGGTGTTTGAAGGAAGCTTCTATCTCGGGAAGATTCCACTCCTGTTGTGCCAGGGTTGCAGCTCTTTTTTTGATTACATCCGTAGAATTCATGGAATTTCCTCCGCCTGTCCTTTTTAAAAACCAGGTTTTGCGGTGTTTGATACTTTTTTATATAGATTCCCGGGGAAAAGAATTATATACGCCCGCTTTTTTATTTGGGGATCAGCTCTATGGTCAATTCCTCAGGGGAAACATCGCTTATGTTTACCCCGAAGTCTTCAAATGAACGTATAAGGATATTATCTGCCAGCTCCTGGGCGGTGCCCTGGTATTCAAGAGAGAGGGCGGCAGACTTGGCGGTCATTTCGGTTGTGCGGAGTTCGGATACTCCTGTTTGCTGTTTTAAGGTATTCCGAAGCCTTTCCAGGTGCGCCAGCAGCGGATCGCCCTTGATATGAATTGTGAATCTCTCTGTTGATTCCGCGTCTTCCCGCCACAGCGAAACAATACGATCGGAAAGCCGGCCGCCGGCTCGAAAGGCTGCATCCGCAAGCGCTTTTTTGCCGCCTTTTTCCGGGTCATGCCCCACGGTCATGGCCTGTTCCCGGACCGAGGTGAGCTTTTCGCCGGTTTCAGTATCGATGACGCGAAGGTTTACAATGGCTTTAAATGTGCGCACATCTTCGCCCATTCGGTTGGCGGTGGCTTCTGCCGCGGCGGTTCCCACCACAGCCAGGTCCGCTCCGAGACGTTTGGCCATTATTGCCGCCTCGTGGTCGGCGGGTTCAGACCCGGCGTCAACCTCTTCGAGCACGTCTGCCGCGTCCACATCTCCTCTAGATGGGTCGATAACGGAAAATCCCTTTTCTTCGAGAACGTTTTTTATCGCCCCGACGGATGCCGGCTCTGAAAAACCGCGGTATCCGCTTTGCCACCAGTATTGCAAGTTCAGGTCATCTATGTTTTTTTCCGCTACCATGAGCGCCAAAGAAGGCATCTGTTCCGGGGAGGACCTAATTTCTTTCTGCTGGAAAGCTTCCAGAAGTTTCCGGTTTGAAACAGTTGCCCGGATCAGCACGTAATGTCTTTTTTCTCCACTGAATTCCGATAGTATGCGGTAGTCCTGAATGAAATCGTCGCGCTGTGTTCCGAGTGTTTCCAAGATGGTTTCGAAGTTTTCCCGGATCTCATCCTCTGACAGGAGTCCGGAGGTTGCGCTCTGTACCGCAGAAAGCAGTCCATTTGATACAGCGTCTCTTTTTGCCTCGGACCCGTCCGTTTCGGAAGCGCTGCTTCCGAAGGCCGTTACAGCCTGGGTTTCATTATCCCGGGCGCTGCCATAAACCGGTGCTAAGAAAATAAACACAAGGATCAGTACTGCTGAAAAAACTGTTTTCACACTTGCATCAAAGGAGTTTTTCATTTCCGAATGCTTCCTCATCTTGTTTTGGCCCCATGCCCGGCTGTATTTTATGACGTGCGGTGCAGGGCATAGTCGGCAAGCATTTCAAGAGTGTCCCTGGTCTCCGACGGGGCAAATATTTCAAGCTGAGCCTTTGCCCTGGCCTTATGATCTGATGCTTTATCTGCAGCATAAACAAATCCATCGTATTTTTCAAGAAGATCAAGCAGGGTTGTAAAATCGCTTTCGCTGAAATCCTCGTTGGCAATTACTGCTTCCATGAACCGCCTGTTGGCTTTGTCGGCCCGGTTTAGGGCATGAATCAGGGGAAGGGTGAGTTTGCCTTCCTTTAAGTCGGTGCCTACTGTTTTTCCAAGCTCCCGGGTTTGGGCGGTGTAGTCAAGCAGGTCGTCGGCTATTTGGAATACCAGCCCAAGATGTCTGCCGTAAGCTGAAAGTGCGTCTACTTCAGCCTGGCCGGCGCCCGCCAGAATTGCGCCCGTGCGGCAGGCGCTCTGGATTAATATGCCTGTCTTGCATCGGATGATCTCCATGTACTCATCTTCGGTAGTGTGGATGTCTCCTTTCTTTAAAAGCTGGTAGATTTCGCCCTGGGACATTTCTTCCGTCATGGAGGCTACTACTTTCACTATTTCAGGATTTTTTGTTTCTGCTGTAATGTGGGAAGCTCTGGCAAGAAGAAAATCGCCTGTCAACACAGTAACCGGCGCACCGTAAATCGAATTCGCCACCGCCTTGCCCCGCCTCATGGAGGCTCCGTCAATAACGTCGTCATGCAGCAGGGTGGCAGTGTGCACAAATTCGAAAATGGAGGCGAATTTCGGAACAAATGAGTTTTCATGACCGCATATCCGGGATGAAAGAACTGCCAGCAGGGGCCTTAGGCGCTTTCCGCCCGAGAAAATAAGGTGCCCGGCCGCTTGTTTTACAATTTCAAGGTGGGGGGTTAGATTTTCCACCAGGGCTGATTCAATGGCTTCCAGATCCGGATCCGCTTTCCGGAGAAGTTTCTGCTTTAGTCCTGTCATGCTGGGACTCCTGTGATATCGTATTCATCGGCTTCGGTAATGCGGACTTCCATGCTCGTGCCGATCTGCGCATTATCTGTTTCAATAAAGGTTACGCCGTCCACCTCCGGGGCCTGGTATTGAGTGCGGCCGAAAAACCAGCCGTCTTCACTGCGGCCTTCAACAAGTACTTTCATAATACTGCCTGTTTTTCTGCGGTTTTTCGAAAGAGAGATATCGGCCTGGCGCTGCATCAAGAGATCGTGCCTGTCCTGGGCGGTCTGGGGGTCCACGTGTCCGTCCAGGCGATGGGAGGCAAGATCTTTTGCATCCGAATATATAAACGCCCCCAGGTGATCGAATTCAGCGTATTGCACAAATTCGAGAAGTTTTTCAAATTCCTCTTCCGTCTCTCCCGGGAAGCCCACCATCACGGTTGTCCGCAGTGCCGCATCGGGTATCTTGTCCCTTATTCTTTCAATGCATGAAAGAAGCTGCCTGCTGTCGTGTTTTCTTCCCATGCGCCTTAATATTTTTCCGCTGGCATGCTGGATCGGTATGTCAAAATACCTGCATATGTTGGGAAAGGAGGCAACTGTTTCCAGCAGCCGGTTATCTATACGGTCCGGATGGCCGTAAAGAAACCGCAGCCGTTTAGAGGGCGTCCTTTGCGCGATTTCAGCCAGCAGGCCGGCAAATTGTCGGCCTGTACCAAGATCCCTTCCCCAGGAGGTCGTGTCCTGGCCCACAAGCACTATTTCAGGAAAATCCCTGCCGGCAAGCAGTTCTGCCTCGGCTGCAATATCATCGGCCGCTCTGCTTCTAAGAGGCCCCCTTAGTTCCGGTATAATGCAGTAGGTGCAGTGCCTGCCGCACCCCTCCATTATTTTTATGTAGCCCACGGGCCATGTACCATGGATCCTCGGCGTATTCCAGGACGAAAGCAGGGCATGTGAAACAGGAGGAAGCAGGCATTTGCCGGATGGCCAGTTGTTTTCTACGGCTTCTGTAATGCGCTCATAGGCGCCTGTTCCCAGAAACAAGTCGACTTCAGGAATTGATTCCGCGGTGCTGCGGCCATAGCGCTGGGGGAGGCATCCGGCTACGATTAATTTTTTGCATGCCCCCTCTTTTTTCCACCCGCAAAGAGTGAGGATTTCCTCTATGGCTTCTTCTGCGGCAGACTCTATAAAGGCGCACGTGTTTATAACTATGACATCCGCCTCTTCAGGTGCATCGCAAAGAGTGTGTCCCGCCCCGGCCAGTCTGCCCATCATTATTTCGCTGTCTACCTGGTTTCTGACGCATCCCAGGCTGGAAAGATATATACGCATATGTGAA
>JBKHFD010000050.1:0-13857 GCA_046540355.1 Desulfobacterales bacterium | reverse complement strand
AATATTTTCTGCATTTTCTGTCCCGGGTTTCAATCATTTTCTCCGGGCTTTACCTTTGAGCGAAGTTGTTTTTTACGGCCTGTGCGTTTTTTTTCTTCCAGACGAATTTTTTGGACTCGGCGGGGCTTCCTGGTTTTCCTGCGCTCCGGGGGTTGTTCCAGGGCCTGCAGGATGATCTGTATAAATTTTTCAACAGCTTGTTCCCGGTTGGCAGCCTGGCTTCTGTGTTTTCTGGCTGAGATGTGGAGCATGCCGGCTTTGTTTATTCGGGTGTAGAGTTTTTCGAAGACGAGTTTTTTCTGTCCTTCATTCAGGCTAGGCGAGTTTTCAACGTCAAACCAGAGTGTAACGCGGGTGCTGGATTTATTTACATGCTGTCCTCCGGGCCCGCCCGCGCCAGAGGCTTTAAAGATAAGTTCATTCTCCGGTATTGCCAGGCCATTTTTTATGTGTATCATGGAAAAACTTCCTGTATTTATCTCTGCGGAACCTTAAACAGTGCCTCTTTAATTTCGCTTAGCATGAGTTGAAAATTGTTGCAAACTATAATAATTTGTATTTACACTTCAATTTAGCTTACAATCAGTTTTGCGGCCAGGAGATAAAGAAGCAGTTTGAAAAGCTTCTTTCAGGCTTCTAATAAAACCGAACGGAAGAGAAAAAATGGCAGGAACCGTAAGGTCGCTTCTCGACGGGACCGACCCCTCTGATAAATATTAGTCGGAGCCATGACCGGACCGCGGCGCCTTTTAACAGACCTGGGACTTTCGCCCAAAAAGCACATGGGCCAGAATTTTTTGGCAGACCCTTCCACTGCGGAGATGATAGTGCGCAGGGCACGGCTCGAAGATGCCGTGGTGGTTGAAGTCGGCGCCGGGCTGGGTGCGCTGACAGTATTTGCGGGCCCGGCTGCAAGGAGGGTTTATGCGGTTGAAAAAGACAGGGATTTGACAGGTATTCTCAAAAGAGTCCTTTTTGAACGGGGGGCAGAAAATGTTGAGGTCGTAAATGAGAACATTTTCGATGTTGATTTAACCGCAATCGCGGAAAAGGAAAACACCAGGCTTGTTGTGGCAGGGAACCTTCCCTACAATATTTCATCACAGGTGATTGTGTCTCTGCTTTTCCAGCGGCAGATAATTGAAAGGGCGGTTTTGATGCTTCAGTCTGAAATGGCTGAACGCCTTTATGCCCCCCCGGGTTCAAAAGAATACGGAAGGCTCTCTGTGATGACCGGATACTGTGCTTCTGTATCCAGAATTGCCAGGATAAGGGCGAATCAGTTTTATCCCAGGCCGAATGTGGATTCCGAAGTGGTGGAGATCCGTTTTAAGAATCCTAGCAAAAGGGCCGTGGATGAAGCGCTTCTTTCGGCAGTGGTTAAGGCCGCATTCGGGCAGAGACGCAAAACTCTTAGAAACGCCCTTGCTGGAAGCGATCTTGCGACGGATTCAAGGCGGATCGAGACCGCACTTGACCGCGCGGATATCACCGGTTCCAGGCGGGCCGAAACCCTTTCGGTTGCAGAGTTTGTAAATCTTTCCAACAGCTTTGCAAACATCGGATAGATTTTTTGCTTTACACTTACGCCGGTATCAGTTATTTTTTAGGATTTTAGGGCCAGGATCTCAAAATTAACCTAGGAGAAATGACATTATGGCAAAGATGCAGACAATAGACGGAAATACTGCCGCGGTACATGTGGCTTACGCACTAAGCGAAATTGCGGCGATTTACCCCATTACCCCGTCAACTTCGATGGGGGAAACTGCTGATGAATGGTCTGCCATGGGCAGAAAGAACATTTTCGGGCAGCGGCTCCAGGTACGCGAGCTTCAGTCAGAGGCGGGAGCCGCAGGCGCGGCACACGGAGCACTTGCGGCGGGCTCTCTTACCACCACTTTTACGGCATCCCAGGGCCTGCTTTTGATGATACCAAACATGTACAAGATTTCAGGCGAATTGCTGCCAGGTGTTTTTCACGTAAGCGCCAGGGCTGTTGCCACCCATGCGCTCTCGATTTTCGGGGATCACAGCGACGTGATGGCGGTCCGCCAGACCGGTTTTACAATGCTGGCCTCAGGCTCGGTCCAGGAGGTTATGGATATGGCCCTGGTCTCCCATCTTTCGGCCATTGATTCCAGTGTTCCGGTCCTGCACTTTTTTGACGGATTCAGGACTTCGAGCGAAATTCAGAAAATAGAGGTCATAGACTATGAAGAGATGGCGGATTTGGTCAATTACGAGGCCATACGCGAATTAAGGGCTCGCGCCATGAACCCTGAGCATCCCCACATCCGGGGGACTGCCCAGAATCCTGATATTTTCTTTCAGAACCGTGAGGCCTCCACCCCGTATTATCTGTCGGTTCCCACCACGGTGATTGAAAACATGGAAAAGGTGGGCAAACTCACCGGCCGCAATTATCATCTTTTTGACTATGTGGGTCATCCGGATGCAGACAGGGTTATAGTTGCCATGGGTTCGGGCACGGAGACCATTGAGGAAGTGACCAACCATTTAAACAACAAGGGAGAACGGGTAGGTCTGCTCAAGGTGCGCCTGTATCGTCCCTTCTCCATCGAGCACTTCCTTGCCTCTCTTCCTGGCTCTGTTGAGCAGATAACCGTCCTGGACCGGACCAAGGAACCGGGCGCCATAGGCGATCCGCTTTACCAGGATGTGTGCAACGCGTTTATGGAATACGGGGAATCCCCGGAGATTCATGCAGGCAGGTACGGACTTGGCTCCAAGGAGTTTACCCCGGCAATGGCCAAGTCCGTGTATGACAATATGAAGGCTCTTGCGCCCAAGCACCATTTTACCGTGGGAATCAAAGATGACGTTACTTACTCATCCCTTCCGGTTGATGAAAAGTTTGATACCGCACCTGAAGGCACCATTCAGTGCAAGTTCTGGGGTTTCGGCTCAGACGGCACGGTGGGCGCAAACAAGAGCGCCATCAAGATCATAGGCGATCATACCGACCAGTACGCCCAGGGCTATTTTGCATATGACGCCAAGAAATCTGGCGGTGTGACGGTTTCCCATCTCAGGTTTTCCCCGCAACCGATCCAGTCCACCTATCAGGTGCATTCCGCGGATTTTATCGCCTGCCATAAGGCAAACTATGTGCAGATCTACGATGTGCTAGAAGGCATAAAGCCCGGGGGAACCTTTCTGTTGAATTCGCCCTGGACAAAGCAAGACATGGAGGAGGAGCTTCCGGCCTCGATGAAGCGCACCATAGCCGGCAAAAAGCTTAAATTCTACAATATAGATGCAATTTCCATAGCCGAAAAGATCGGTCTTGGCGGAAGGATAAACATGATCATGCAGACGGCCTTTTTCAAGGTGGCAAACGTGCTGCCTTTTGAAGAAGCCGTGGATTACCTTAAAAAGGATATTAAAAAGACCTACGGCAGCAAGGGCGACAAGGTCGTGCAGATGAACATAGATGCCGTGGATCAGGCCGTGGCAAACCTTACGGAAATAGACTGCCCCGAATCATGGAAGGATGCGGGCCGCGATTCCGCCCCGCAGACCGACGAGCCGGATTTTATCAAAAACGTCATGCGCCCCATGACTATCCAGAAGGGCGACAGCCTCCCGGTTTCGGTATTTGAGCCTGACGGGATCTTTCCACTGGGCACCACGAAATATGAAAAGCGCGGTGTGGCCATAAATGTTCCGCAATGGATCCCGGAAAACTGCATACAATGCAACCAGTGTTCTTTTGTCTGCCCGCATGCAACCATAAGGCCCGGGCTTTTTACAGACGAAGAATTAAAAGACGCACCCGAAGGCTTTGAGACAATTGATGCGGTGGGCAAGGAGCTTAAAGGCTACAAGTTCAGAATACAGGTCTACAGCCTGGACTGCCAGGGGTGCGGCAATTGCGCGGATATCTGTCCTGCAAAGAAAAAGGCCCTTGTAATGAAGCCCATCACAACCCAGACCGAAAAACAGGTACCCAACGAAAGGTTCTTTGAAAGCCTGCCGGTAAGGGACGATCTTGCAAAACGAAACACTCTCAAGGGCAGCCAGTTCCACCAGCCGCTTCTTGAGTTCTCGGGCGCCTGCGCGGGATGCGGAGAAACTCCCTATGTAAAGGTGCTTACCCAGTTGTTCGGGGAACGCATGATAATCGCCAATGCAACCGGATGCAGTTCAATATGGGGAGCTTCGGCCCCGTCAATACCTTACTGTACCAACAAGGACGGCTTCGGCCCGAGCTGGGGCAACTCACTGTTCGAGGATTCTGCCGAATTCGGTTACGGGATGGGGCTTGCCGTAAGCCAGCGGAGGCAATGGCTGGCCGATATGATCCGCGACGCTCTTGAATCCGATATCCCGGACGAATTAAAGAATGCCATGCGCGGATGGCTTGAAAACATTGACAATGCTGAAGGTTCCCGCAAATACGGAGATCAGATGAAACAGATTCTCGCCGGCATGGAGAGAAGTCCCATGCTGCAGTCTATCTACGATTTTGCCGACGTCTTTACCAAGAAGTCTGTATGGGCGTTTGGCGGAGACGGATGGGCCTATGACATAGGCTACGGCGGGCTAGACCATGTGATAGCCTCCGGCGACGATATAAATATTCTTGTAATGGACACGGAAGTTTACTCCAACACGGGCGGCCAGTCCTCAAAGGCTACGCCCACCGGAGCTGTGGCAAAGTTTGCCTCCTCGGGCAAGAAGCTTTCCAAAAAGGATCTGGGTCGAATGGCCATGACATACGGTTATGTATACGTGGCCTCGGTTGCCATGGGTGCAAACAAGCAGCAGTTGATGCGCGCTTTCAAGGAGGCTGATAACTACAAGGGGCCCTCGGTAATTATCTGTTATGCGCCATGTATCAACCAGGGCATCAGGGTAGGTATGGGAAAAACCCAGCAAGAGATGAAACGGGCCGTGGAAACCGGCTACTGGCCGCTCTACCGTTTCAACCCGGAGCTGGAGAAAGAGGGCAAAAATCCGTTTATCCTGGAATCCAAGGAGCCCGACGGAACTCTGCAGGAATTTCTGGCAGGAGAGACCCGGTTTGCCTCACTGGAAAAGACATTTCCGGAGGAATCCGAAAAACTGCGCAAGCAGATCGAAGAGGAGGTTAACCGCAAATACAGGATTCTCAAACTGATTGCAGAGCCTGAGTCAATCTGTGACGAAAAAGAAGAAAAAGCCGGGGAATCCGGTAAAAGTAAGGAAGAATAAAAAAAATTTTTAAAGAACAAGGGGGCGGATGACAAAGAGTCATTTTGGCCCCCTTGAATTTTCTGTTCTGATCGGGATTCAGATATGAATACAATGAGCCAGAAGAGCGCCGGGCAGGAAGGTCAGCAGGAGTGTACCCGTTGCGGAACCTGCTGTGAAAAGGGAGGGCCGGCTCTTCACAGGGATGATCTGGGAAAGGTACTGGAGAAAAAAATTGCACCTGAAAACCTCTATACCATCCGAAAAGGAGAGATGGTCTACGACAATGTCAGGGGCGGCCTGGTAAGGACCCCCCAGGAAATAGTAAAGATAAAGCCCGCCGAAGGGGCAAGGGCTTGCATATATTACGATCCGGACAATAAGGCCTGCAGTATATATGAAATCAGGCCTCTTGAATGCCGGATAATGGCATGCTGGGACTCAGGCCCCTCAGAAGCGGCCTACACTGTGGACCGGCTGAACAGGGAATCTGTTTTCGGCACCGTGGACTGGCTAATGGATCTGATACGTTCCCATGAAAAAAAATGCCGTTATGACAGAATAGAAGAACTCTATGAAAAAAGACTGCGAAATCAGGCAGGAGCAGTGGAGGAAATTCTGGAGACTGTGCGCTACGATAATGAAGCCAGGCGTGTTGTAGAGGAAAAAACAGGCATGAGCACGGAAATGATGGATCTGATTTTCGGCCGCCCCCTGGAAAGTACAATTCCGGCCCAGTTCGGCATAAAAATTCTGAAAAATCCGGAAACCCCCTGATCACTTAATCACTTCATCACATTACCTCGGTCACATGTTTTTATAATAAATCTCGGGCCTTCTGTTGGGGAGAAAATATTTCATTGGATGTTTGCGGACGGATTCCAGGGATTGGCGTGACAGGTCTGCAACCGTCATGGACTCGTGCTCTCCGGTATACTGATCCAGTATTCGGCCTTCCGGTGATAGAAGCACGGCAGTTCCCGGAAAAGACAGGCCGCAGCCGTTTGGGCCGACGGCATTGACTGCAGCAACATAAAGCCCGTTGTCAAACGCACGTGCCGGTAGGTGACGCATCCAGGATACAAGTTTTTCATCAGGCGATTTGCCGGGTGATGCATGCGGAATAATTATGATATCAGCTCCTGACAGGGCCATGCTTGTTGAGAGTTCCGGGAAATGGGCATCATAGCATAGCTGGACGGCAATCCGCCATCCGGACATCTTAAATGGCTGAGGTATTTGCGCTGCAGGGGAAAAGGCATTTTTTTCAGGAGGCCCGACGTGCAGTTTTCTGTATATTCCTGATATCCCTGATCCTGGTTCTGCCATTACATGGGCCGCATATGTGCGGCCGTCCGATTTTTCGGCCATTCCGGCCAGAACACAAATACCGTGTTTATCTGCAATCTCTGCAATTCGCTCTGAAGAAGGGCCCGGGATGGTTTCCGCAGCATCGTGTATCTCTTCGCCTATGTGGTATCCGGTTGCACAGAGCTCAGGAAAGCATGCCAGATGCGCGCCTTTTTGCCTGGCGGCAGCCGCCCATTTTTCAATTCCGGCCAGATTGCCAACAGTGTCTCCCACAACTGAGTTGCATGAAACAAGCGCGAGGCTGAGACGGCTTTCCATGATTTTAATTCTACTCTATGTTAAAATGGGCGCGGATTTTGTATACCCGAGTGGCCGGAAGGTTCAGGATTTCGTGTATTCCGGTTTTTTCTGAGATTTCCTCAAGGCTTTTTTCAATCTCTTCGGCCGAGGGCGCAATAAAAGTAAACCAGACATTAAAACTGTTGTTCCGAAGGTAATTATGGGTAACTCCGGGATAACTGTTTACAATGCTTGTAAAATAGTCCAGTTTTTCGGCGGGCACTTTGCCGGCGCAAAGGGTGCTTACAAAACCGAGTTTTTCCGGGGAAAAATTGCCGCCGATTCTTCTGATTATATCATTTTTCTTCAGCCGCCGAACCCTTTCAATCACTTCGTCTTCGGCAAGGCCGAGCTCATCGCCGATTCTTGCATAAGGCCTGGCGTCTATGGGGAAATCTGACTGAATTCTGTTTAGCAGGGCTTTGTCGATATCATCCAAAGCGTAGTCCATGTCCCGCTTCTATTGGATATTGTTTGTTTGCTCAGTGCGCTGTTTTGCAGCTAAAAGCAAAAGCCCTGCGTTTTTGCGCAGGGCTTTTGTAAAAGTAAGCTTACACTGAAGATGTCATTCCGGTTTCGTGCAATCGGTCTGACAGGCAGATTACACGCAGCCTGTGGGCTTCGGAAGGCCGGCCATCTTGCATGCGCCTTTGCCCGGGCCCGAAGGAAAAAGTTCGTAGATGTGCTTGAGCTTGAAACCGGTGAGCTTTGAAAGCACACGAACCATGGGGGCGATACCGTTTTTCTTGTAGTAGTCCTGCAGCACGTTGATGACCTTCCAATGCTCGTCATTCAGCTCGTCGATGCCTTCCTGCTGCTTGACGTATTTTACCCACGTTTCATTCCAGTTTTCAAAAGAGTCAATGAATCCGTCTTCATCCACATTAAAAGTATGACCTTCAAATTCAACTGTCGGCATTTAATATCCCTCCTTTAATTGTTTATATTCAACAGGCCTCTTGCCAATTCTTTTTTATAATACAAAAGTTTGTAAAATTTATAATCTAATGTTTGCAGCCGGAATTGTCAATATTAAAATACTGTTCAGCCTATGCAGCGTTAGTATTCCTTTGGAGTCTGATTAAGCTGCTGCAGGGTGAAAACAGGACCGTCCTTGCAGACGAACTCTTTTCCTATATTGCATCGGCCGCACATTCCAATGCCGCATTTCATACGGTTTTCAAGCGACATAATAATACGGTCCTCCGTGTAGCCGAGCTTATCAAGAACCGGCTGGGTGAATTTTATCATGACCGGCGGACCGCAGACAATTGCGTAGGTATCCTCGGTACCGGCCGGACCCTCCTGTTCGGTTATGGTGGGGACAAAACCGGTGTGATGCGGCCAATCCGGATCATCGGTTCCGTCGACCGTTATATGCATGTTAAGGTCGTCTCTGGCCGCCCAGTCTTCGAGTTCCTCCTTATAGAGAAGCATTCCGGGTGAGCGGGCACCGTATATAACGTGAATATCCTTGAACTTTTTTCTGTTCTCAGGATCCAGCATATAGATAATTGAGGAGCGCAGTGTTGTAAACGCAAATCCTCCGCCGATAATAACTATGTTCTTGCCCTCGAGCATATCCCATGGATACCAGTTGCCAAGGGGCCCCCGGATACCCATGATGTCGCCCTCCTTCATGGAGTGCAGATAAGAGGTTACTTTGCCGGTCTTAAAGACCGTAAACTTCACAAAGCCCTTCTCAGTGGGCGAAGATGCGATCCCTATGGGAATTTCGCCGAGGCCGGGTACCGAGAGTTCTGCAAACTGACCGGCCCTGTATGAAAATTTTTCCTCGTCTTCTGAATTTAAAAAGACGAATTTAAATGTTTTTAAGCTTTTATCCTCGGTTTCTGTTTTGATTTCATCAATTCGAACCGGGTATGGAATATATGGATTTTCCACTTCTAACCCCCCTTTACTCTAACTCGCAGTTACTTCGCAGGTGCAGGATTCGGGATCATAGCTGTTTAACATGTTACAGATCCTGCGGATATCGATATTGACCGGACACAGCTGAACGCATCGGCCACAGCCTGTGCACTGTATTCCGTCTTCATATTTGTCCACATAGTATTTCAGCTTGTGCATAAACCGCTGACGAAGCCTGGCAAGTTTGGTTCCGCGCGGGTTGTGCCCGGAGGCGTGAATTGTGAAAATCGGATACATGCACGAGTCCCAGTTTCTGATGCGAAAGCTTTCCCTTCCGTGGACTTCGTCCTGTACGTCAAAACACCAGCATGTGGGGCATGCATAGGTGCAGGTGCCGCAGTTGATGCAGGCAAATGCGACCTTTTCCCAAATGGTTTCAGCCTCGTATAGATCAAGCAGAGACTGCTTTGCCAGGTTGTCCGTGTTTACCTTTGACTCTATTTTTGATTCAGCATCTGATTTTCTTTTTTCAATGGATTTAGCGGCATCTTCCCCTGCGTTGTTTTTCCATCCTGCGGCCCCGGCCAGTTTCTCGCCTTTTTCAGTTAGAATTTCCGCCAGATAGTGATCCCCGTTGTCTACAAGCATTATATCAAGGTTTTTGTCGTTGTAGGGACCGGAGCCCGCACTGGTGCAAAAACATGTAGGGCAGGGGGTATCGCATGCAAGCCCCACAAGTGTTGTGGTTTCATAGGCACGAAGCCAGTATGGATCCTTGTATTCATCAGTGTCGAAATTGCGGCGGACAAGCGGAAAAGAGTCTGCGTCGCACGGTCTGATTCCAAGAACAGCCTTTTCCTGGTACTCTTTGTCCCCGGGCTCATGATAAATTTTGTAGTTCTCGTCATTTTCATCCATGGAGCACTGGAGAATGATTTCAGACTGCGGATAGATTACGTGTTTCGGGGAAATCCTGGAGTTGACATACTCCATGTCAGGTATTTGTCCGGACTCCAGGGTTGCAAAAATATGGTAAAATTTTTCTTTGATCGGTCCGATCAGACTGTAGGTTCCGCGCAGCTTTTCAACTCCGTCGGTCCATTCGTTTTTGTCAATCTTGATGACTTTCATGATAATCGCCCTTGTCCACGGTTATAATATAATTGGTTGCCCGATATCATTTACTTTATAAAGTCTTCCGGATCATCAGGTTTGTAGGTATCCAGAGGCGGTCGTTGCTCGGTGCTCATTCCCGCTTCCCAGCCATAAAACTCCAGGCAGTCTTTTTCCAGTTTCTTGGTAAAATCCCTTACGTTTATGCCCACCGGGCAGGACCGCACGCATGCCCCGCAGTCCGTGCAACGGCCTGCGCAGTGATACGCCCTGAGAAAATGGAATGTCCTGATATCAACTGGATCAACGCTTTTGCCTACCCACTGAGGGTTGGATTCATCCACAAAGCACAACGGGCAGTAGCAGAGTGGGCAAGCGTTTCTGCATGCATAGCATCGGATGCAGTCTGAGAGCAGATCATCGAAATGAGCCCATTTTTCCTCCGGACTCATTGCTTCTATTTCCTTGACTCTGGCATAGGGGTCGACCTCATCCCGGCTCTGTTCCGTGACCTCTTCTGCTGCAAGTTCGTCATAGATTACAGGGTTGCGATGAAGGCATATGCTGCAGTTTTCCTGGAGGACTTCAGACTTATTAACGGTTTGTGAAAAGCCATCCCCAGAGATTGTCACCGTGCCTTTTTCCTCGTCTTCATCAGTGGAGGTTATTTGGCCGTCTGCCATGGCTGCCAGTTTGTGCCGGTCGAGCATTCCCTTGCATGGAATGCCGATAATATAGAGCTGATCACGTTGGATTTTGCCTTCCACAATATGGACCGCGATATTTCTGGAATTACATCCTGTGGCTAGAATACCGATTTTTTCCTGGCGGTCAGTTATGTAATTGGCCAGATTCAGACCGCAGTTGCTGTCCCAGACAAACTCGTCGACTTCTTCCTTGCCGGTGGCAAAAAAGGGCTGATGCATCAGCGGGACAGAACCCCTGCGATAGCCGATGACCATGTCAACTTTGCCTTCCTCTATGAGGCGATTTGAGATCTCCTTGATCTTATCCGTATATGATTTCATGGCTATGCGACCTTCGGTTTGGTTTTGGCGAATTTTTTCTCCTTGTTTTCCAGGGATTTGACCGCCTCGGTGACTTGGGTGGCCACATCAACGAACTTGGTGGATTCTGCTGATGAGATCCATGAGAAATGCAGTCTTTCAGGCTCGATCCCCATGTGCTCCATAAGGTTTTTCATCAGGGCGAATTTTCTTCGGGCATAATAATTACCTTCCAGGTAATGGCATTCACCCGGATGTCACCCGGATACCCAGACGGCATCTGCGCCCTGGCGCAGGCCTGCCAGGATGAATTTCGGACTCATGCGGCCAGTGCAGGGAATACGGATCACCCGGATGTTGGTGGGATACTCCATCCGGCTTACGCCGGCCAGGTCGGCTGCGCCGTAGCTACACCAGTTGCAGAGAAAACTTAAAATTTTGGGTTCCTTGTCTGCCATATGCATTGATCTCCTATACAGCTTCATTCATTTCAAATATTTGAGACATGATCTGATCAGTGTCAAAGCCCTTCAAGTGTATGGCCCCGGAGCGGCACGAGGCCGTGCAAAGTCCGCATCCCTTGCAAAGCGCCGGATTTATTTTTGCCTTTCCTGCGTTCGGGCCTTCTTCGATAAAAGAGGGTGCATTATACGGGCAGATGGATACGCATACCCCGCAGGATGCACAAAAAACAGGGTCAACTTCAGCAATGGTACCGCTGCTGAATATGGAAGTTCTGGAAAGTAGGGTAACAGCCCTGGAAACTGCGGCTTTGGCATGCGCTATGGATTCGTCAATCGGTTTTGGATAATGCGCCATGCCGCAAAGATAGACGCCGTCTGTGGCAAATTCTGCGGGCCCAAGCTTTGCATGGCGTTCGATGAAGAATCCGTCCTCGTTCATGGGCACCTTGAAGAAATTGGCGAACTTGTCATCCGCAACTGGAACAATGGCTGTTGCCAGGGTAAGCAGATCAACATTTAACTCAATCGGCCTGTTAAGAATATGATCGGTAAGGGTAATTGCAATACTTTCGTTTTTGACCTCGACTTTTGGCTTATCCTCCAGGGTGTAGCGGATGAAAATCACCCCTTCCTGCCGGGCCTGTTTGTAGAGGTATTCCTTCTCACCGTATGTCCGGATGTCTCTGTAAATTATGTAGACGTTCATATCCGGATTTCTGTGCTTGAGTTCAATGGCGTTTTCAATAGAATGAGTGCAACATACCCTGGAGCAGTACATGCGACCGGGTTCCCTTGAACCCACGCACTGGATGAAAGCGGCACCATTTATTTTTTCAAGGGAAGGATCGTTTTGTTTAAATTTTTCGTCCAGCTCCAGGCTTGTAATAACTCTGCTGTCTTTGCCATAGGCGTATTCATCCGGATTGTACGGTTTTGCGCCGGTTGCCAGGACCGCGGCACCGTGTTCAAGCTCTTCTTCTTTCCCGTTTTCTATCAGTGTCGTTTTGAAATTGCCCACAAACCCGTCCACATTCTGAATACTGGTGTTTAAATGAAGCTTGATGCTGTCATGGGACTTGACGCGGGAAATCATATGTTCCAGGTTTTCCGCTACGGGTTCGCCCTTTGCCGTGTGATACAGGTTGACCGCTTGTCCGCCCAGGTGATCTGATTGCTCAACAAGATGCGTCTCAAACCCCTGGTCGGCAAGACTTGTTGCCGCAGACATTCCTGCAATGCCGCCGCCTACAACCATTGCCGTTTGATTAATGGACAGTTCGGTCTCTTCCAGGGGCTCCATCTGAGCGACCTTGGCAACCGCCATGCGCACCAGATCCTTTGCCTTGTCCGTGGCAAGCTGCGGATTGTTTTTGTGCACCCAGGAGGCCTGATTTCGTATGTTTGTCATTTCAAAAAGGTATTTGTTCAGCCCGGCATCAGTAAGAGTCTCCTGGAATAGCGGTTCATGGGTTTTGGGCGTGCATGCGGCAACCACTATGCGGTTTAAACCCTTATCTGCAATAATATTTGCCATGTTTTCCTGAGTGTCCTGGGAACAGGAAAACATGTTCTCATCCACATACTCCACAAACGGCAGGCTTTCCGTGTATTCCACCACTTTGGGCACATCGACTACTCCGGCGATATTGGTGCCGCAGCGGCATATAAATACGCCGACTCTGGGACGATCTCCAAGTACGTTTCGTTCCGGCACAACCTCTTTTTCTTTAATCCTGGTGTTTCGGGAATCCGAAAGGGTTTCAGCCGCAGCCGAAGCAGCGGCGCTTGAATCAATAACGGACTGGGGAATATCCTTGGGGCCCTGGAAGGCTCCGCAGGCAAAAATTCCTTCCCTGGAAGTTTCCACAGGATTAAATGTACTGGTCTGGCAGAAGTTGCCCGGGGTAAGATCAATGCCGAGATCCCTGGACATGGCGATCAGATCCGGCGGAATCTGCAGGCCTATGGAGAGCACCACCAGGTCGAATCTGTCTGTCACTATATCGCCGTTTTCCGAAGCATAGCGAAGCTCAAGTTCATCAGAGTCATGGATCGGTGTTATTGTGTGTACCCGGCTGCGCACAAAGTTTACCCCGCTTTTGTTTTTGGCGTCTTCATAGAATTTTTCAAAATCTTTTCCAGGGGTGCGCATATCCATGAAAAATATGGAACAATCCAGTTTGTCTCCTTCATGCTCCTTGGCAATAACAGCTTCCTTGACCGCATACATACAGCAGACCGAGGAGCAGTATGAATTGTTGCAGCGATTCATATCCCGGGAGCCCACGCACTGCAGCCATGCGATTTTTTGGGGTTCCTTGTGATCCGATAGCCGGATAAGATGACCGCCAGTGGGCCCTGAGGCAGAAAGCATCCGCTCCATTTCCATGGAGGTAATCACGTTGGGATGATCGTAGTTATAGAAATCCAGGCCGGATGGATCATAAGGCTCAAAACCGGGGGAGAGAATTACCGAGCCAACTTCCAGCTCAACAGTCTCATCTTCTGTGCTATGGTCAATTGCGTTGACCGGGCAAATCTCGGAGCATATC
>JBKHFD010000049.1:0-13915 GCA_046540355.1 Desulfobacterales bacterium | reverse complement strand
TCGGGAAAACACGATAGAGAAATGTATATTCCGGAAGAAGAAGAAATCAGGAAGGAAAAAGCAAAAGCCCGGCAGCTACGCGCAACCCAGTGGTGGAAGCGCAAATGCGCCAGGGGTATCTGCCATTACTGCGGCAGGCAGGTCCCCCCGGGGGAACTGACCATGGATCACATCATTCCAATTTCCCGGGGAGGGAAAAGTACCCGGAGCAACGTGGTCCCATGCTGCAAGGATTGCAACACGCAAAAGAAAAGCCGCCTGCCCATGGAATGGAACAGCGGCGGCGGCTCTTAATCAAAATCCCCCAGAGACCTGTCAAATGTGTAGAGGGCCGGGGTGACAACCAGAAGGTCGTAGGACTGGCCCACGTTTTTGCCCAGTGCCGAAAACGGCAGAGCCACAATAAACGTAGCAGCGCCGAATACTGTGGAAGCAAGTCCAAGCGGTCTTGCGGCAAAAACATCAACCGCCATGGCTGCTCCGTCGGCACGGCCGCCATCCGCGCTTGTAGAACCGGCAAATGCCGGAGAGCCAAAAGGACCCGCCGCAAGGGCCGCAATTAACATGAAAAATATCAACCTTTTCATTATGAATTCCTCCTTTTCATCCGCCGTACTGGCCGCCCTTTTGATGCTTTATCCGCGTTCGTCCGCCCCGGGCGTCCGAACAGCCTTTCTTGACATCCGTCAGGATTCGGATATAAAGAAAAAAATGTATTTTATTATATATTATGTCATAAATTTGCTCAGGTCAATTTTTTTATAAAAAAATCAAACACCAAGGATTCCCCTTGTGAAATCCAGGAACACATCTGCGGATTCAATAGTTGCAAACTGGTCTGTTGACTGCGCTCCGTGCAGCAATATCGGCTTTGTGGCAACCCGCATAGCCGGAACAGACGGTGTTTCGCTTGAAACACTGAAATGGGCGTCCACACTTGAAAAGCACGGATTCAATTGCTTCTACCTTGCAGGGGAACTCGATACCCCGCCCGAGAAATCCCGCCCGGTGCAAAGAGCCCATTTCCGCCACGAAGATATCACAGAGATTTACAAAAGCTGCTTTGGAAGACGTCGGCGCGAACGCTTTGTGACCTCAAAAATTTCAGGGATCAAGGAGGAATTAAAAGACCACCTGTATAATTTCATTGATGAATTCAGCATTGACCTGCTGATAACGGAAAACTCGATCACCATCCCCCTGAATCTGCCTCTGGGAATAGCCATTGCCGAAGTAGCATCAGAGACGGGCATCAGGACCATAGCGCATCATCATGATTTTTTCTGGGAAAGAACCCATTTTCTGACAAACGCGGTATGGGAATACCTTAACATGGCCTTTCCTCCACATCTGCCCAATATCCGACACGTGGTTATCAGCTCCTCGGCGGATAATCAGCTCAGTTTGCGCACCGGCATATCAGCCACCCTGATTCCGAATGTGATGGATTTTGAAAACCCGCCCCCGCAGCCTGATGAGTATGCATCAGACGTGCGCCGGGAGCTGGGGATAAGAGAAGACGAGTATTTCATACTCCAGCCCACCCGGGTGGTAAAACGCAAAGGCATTGAACATGCCGTGGAACTGGTAAAAAGGCTGGACATGAAAGCCAGGCTTGTAATAACACATTCCGCAGGAGACGAGGGCTATGATTATGCGGAAAGAATAAGGGATTATGCAAGGCTGCTGGGAGTGGACATCGTGTTTGCGGCCCGCAGAGTCGATGAAAAAAGGGGGCTGACTGAGGAAGGCGAAAAAATCTACACCCTGGCAGATATTTATCCCTTTGCAGACCTTGTAACATATCCGTCCACATACGAAGGATTCGGCAATGCGTTTCTCGAGGCCGTGTATCACAAAAAGCCGCTTTTAATCAACACTTACTCCATATATTCGGTGGACATCAGGCCGAAAGGCTTTGCCGTCATAGAAATGCCAGGCTTTATAACCCCCATGGTTATTGAAAATACCAGGAACCTTCTCAAAGATCCGGAGCTGCGGGAAAAGATGGTTGAGCATAACTATAATACAGCCAGGCGCTTTTACTCCTACTCCGTACTTGAACAGAAGCTTTATGCTGTCATGAACGAGGTGACCCCTCTGGTGACCCCGGAAACTTAACCCGGCACAGAAAAGACATGCTGCGCGAAATCGCAATTAAAAATTTTGCCATCATAGACGACCTGCGGATAAGCTTTGAAAAGGGCTTAAATATCATAAGCGGCGAGACCGGCGCGGGAAAATCTATAATCATAAACGCCCTTAAAATACTGCTGGGCGGCCGCGCCGATGCCTCCATGATACGCACGGACGCTGATACGGCCGAACTTGAAGCCCTGTTTGACCTGCAATCCGGCGGGACCACGGCGCAGATGCTCAAAGAACAGGGCCATGATGCCGAAGACGAACTTCTGATCAGAAGAATACTGTCGAAAAATGACAGACACAGGGTTTATATAAACGGCCGGCTTGCCACAATGCAGCTTCTCTCCAAGCTTACGGACAATCTTGCCGGCATCTCGGGCCAGCACGAACACCAGCGTCTTTTAAAAGAATCGGAACATCTAAGTATCCTGGACACATTCGGCGGGCTGACCGGGCTGAGAAAATCCTTATCAGAATGCCACCGTGAATTAATGCCTCTTATAAAACACCTTGATTCGCTGAAAGAACAGAAGTCGAGACAGTCTGAGCGCATCGAACTGCTGCGGTTCCAAAAAGAGGAAATAAGTGCGGCAGAACTTTACCCCGGGGAAGAAGAAGACATAAAACACTCCCTAAAGCGCCTGAAAAACGCTGAATTTCTGTATCAGAGCGTGGGAGGCGGCATCGAGGAGTTATACAACCGCGAAGGCGCGGTGGCCGAACGGTTAAGGTCGGTGGAAAAGGATATTGAAAAGGCCGCGGCAACAGACCCTGATCTGTCCCCTCTGGCCGAAGCCCTGGCGGATGCCGCCATAAGGATTGAAGACGCGGTGGAGCAGCTCCGCGGATATATGGATTCAATTGAATTTGATCCCGAAAAGACAGAAGAACTCGAAGCAAGGCTTGATACCATAAACCGTCTTAAGAGAAAATACGGCTCCTCGATTAAAGAAATTCTCCAATACATGGAGGATACGGAAGCAGAACTCTCAGAGATAGAAAATATTGACGAAAAAATTGCCGAAACAGAAGCAGAACTTAAACAGGAAAAAGACAGGCTTTTCAGCCTTTCCGCCGAACTTTCCGAAAAGCGCCGGGCCGCTTCAGAGGACCTGTCCGCAAAAATGGAACAAGAGCTAATGTCCCTTAAAATGGAAGGCACCGCGTTTTCCGTAAATTTTCGTGAAAACCGGCCGGGGCCGGAGACTCCGGAATGGCTCTGCATGGATGGAAAGGCTGTGTCTGAAAGAGGGGCTGAACAGGCGGTGTTCCTGATTGCTCCGAATCCGGGCGAAGCACCAAGACCCCTTTCCAAAATCGCCTCCGGCGGGGAGCTTTCCCGGATAATTCTTGCCTTAAAGGCTGTTCTGACCGACACCGAGCTTGTTGAAACCATGGTGTTCGATGAGGTTGATGCGGGAATAGGCGGAGAAGTTGCCGAGGTGGTGGGCAGAAAGCTTGCCGGCCTTGCAGAATCCGGGCAGATAATATGCATCACTCATCTGGCCCAGATAGCAGGATTCGGGGATCATCACTTCCGCATAACCAAGGGTGTATATGAAGGCAGGACGGCCACCTCGATTGAAAGGCTCGACGATTCGGGCCGTATCGAGGAGACCGCCCGTATGATAAGCGGAGAGGCGATCACCGAGACAACCCTTGCCCATGCAAAGGAACTGCTTAAAGACAGCGGCAAAGGCAACTACCGGAAAAAGTAATCAGCAGCCTAAATTGAGCGAATCAAAAATCCACGCCGGTCTCCAGGAACGGACCTGAAAAATCCACGTCAATGATCAGGTCGTCTTCTTCGATATCATAGACGTCATGCCTGTATCCGCCAGAGACAAATACCGGGCCCACAGCCTTTACCTTTACGCGGCCTATCATACTTAAGATCTCATAGTCGCTGTAGGATATTCCGCGGAATTCGGCCTCAAGCCCCAATCTCTCCACCGGGTTAAAACCCAGGCCAAGGTAGAGCATGGGCACTGGAAGGGTTTCGGATTTTTTCTCGTAATACCTTTCACCTTCCGCCTTCTGTTCGACCTCGGCTTCCGCGTCTATGACCCGCGCATTAACCCCGGCTTCGAGGTTAAGGCGGCCTAAAGTGGCCCCTTTTAAAAACGGCACATTGTAGAAAAGCCCCACATCATAGTGGTCCAGGGTCAGACGGGACTTGAAATCGATATCTTTTTTAAATGTTTCCCCGCCGAATGTAAATTCTTTCGTTTGGGTCGATCTTCCCTTGTACTCCAGGGGCGTGGCCATCAAATACAGGTTGGGAACAATAGAAGGCATGTTGATTTTCAGACGGCCGAAAAATTCATCTTCCTCGTCAAAGCCAAAGTCGTCTTCCAGGTCGAGATGTTCGCCCTTATAGGCCATGTCCCCGGAGGGCGAAACCCTCCAGCCGCCGACCGCACCCTCGACGTCTATCAACGGCAGCGCAGCGGCTCTTAAGGGAAAAAGCACTGCCAGAACCGCCAGGAAACATAAAATTATTTTTCCAGACCTGATATCCATGAGAACCTCCTTTTAGTCCATACCTATTGCAAAACAGAAACAACAGGTAAATTAAATACTTGACCTGTTTTGTGCAAGTGGTGTATTTAAATAGATTTTATAAAGATAATATACTGATCAGTATGATAAATGCAAATATTTTTACCATAACTTTTAGCCCTTTTTAACCTAAATTGAGCGATTTTTAAGTTTGCCGCAGATACAAGGAAGATGCAGACGAGTTATTGTGGACTATGCGAGACTGCATCTGACGCAGTAGATGCGGCAGAATTGGAAATCCATAACGCACAATACAATTAACCAGTTTTTTTGCGGGGTTCTTTAAATGAGCGAAAATGCCACCCTCACCATAAACGGAAAGACCATTGAACTGCCTGTGATCGAAGGCGCGGAAGGCGAAAAGGCCGTGGACATCCGCAGACTCAGGGCCGAAACCGGATATATTACGTTTGATCCCGGATTCGCTAATACGGGAAGCTGCAAAAGCACTATCACCTACATGGACGGTGAAAAGGGAATCCTTCGCTACAGGGGCATCCCCATAGAAGAACTTGCAGAGCATTCCTCTTTTGTTGAGACATCCCACCTTCTGATCAACGGAAAACTGCCCACCCGCCCGGAGTTAAACCGCACCAGCGTCCAGTTAAACGACCACTCGCTGGTGCACGAGGATATGCAGAACTTCTATCAGAATTTTCCTCGCGCATCCCACCCCATGGGGATTTTGTCGGCGATGGTAAACGCGCTTCGAAGCTTTTACCCGGAACTGATTACCACTGAGGAGGAATTTGAGCAGACAGCCCTTCGCCTTCTCTCCAAGGTGCGCACCATGGCGGCCATGGCATACAAGATTTCCCGGGGGCACAAGGTTGAGTATCCGCGGCCTGACTACACCTATTGCGCAAATTTCCTGCACATGATGTTCAATACCCCGGTAAAGCCCTACATCGTGCGCAAAGAGCTGGTAAAGGCCTTAAACGTCTTCTGGATACTTCATGCCGATCACGAGCAGAACTGCTCCACCTCGGTTGTGCGCAGCGTGGGAAGCGCCAGGACCAACATCTATGCATCTCTTTCAGCGGGCGTATCAGCCCTCTGGGGGGATCTGCACGGGGGGGCCAATCAGGCCGTCATACAGATGCTAACAGAAATCCACGAACAGGGTCTGTCTGTGGAAAAAGTGGTTGCCCGCGCCAAGGATAAAAATGACCCGTTCAGGCTGATGGGTTTCGGCCACAGGGTATACAAGACTTATGATCCCAGGGCAAAGATACTGAAAAAATACGTTCACGATGTGCTCGAAAGCTTAAAAATAGATGATCCCCTGCTCGATATAGCCCTGGAGCTTGAAGAAAAGGCGGTCAATGACGAATATTTTTATAAACACAATCTTTATCCCAATGTGGACTTCTACAGCGGGATTCTGCTCAAGGCCATGCAGATTCCCACCAACATGTTTACCGTAATGTTTGCCATAGGAAGGCTTCCGGGCTGGATCGCCCAGTGGCGGGAAAACATGACGGATCCGGAACAGAGGCTGGTAAGGCCCAGGCAGATTTATACCGGCAGCAATCACCGCTCGTATGTACCGATCGATGAAAGGGAGCCGACCAGGTAGAATCTGATTTTTCTGTTTCGATACCTGGTATAAGATCTATCCGGATTCCGCCAGAATTTTATCCCTGAGTTCACGGTATTCAACCATTGCCCCCATCGCCCGTGCCGCACGGTTCGGCCCGGGCAAAACCGGAGCGCCGGCATCATATAGGCTCTTTATAAAAGGGCTTTCACCGGAATAGTAGGAAAACCCTATTACCGGCTTTTCAGACTTAAGCATCATATCGCTTAAATGCGCGGCCTGCTCTTTTACGTATTTTTCTGTTTCCGCTTCCAGTTCATCTTCGGGGACCCCCATATTATCCAAAACCATCATTATGGTGCGAACCGGCATCATCAGGTATACCAGCAGCATGTCAGCATTTTCGTCCTGCTTTAAAATTTCGGGAATATCTACGAAATAATCCAGATTCCGCCTGGTGAAAGTCAGGTCCACCGGATTTTTCACGCTCCCGGTATGCGGTACATACTCGGTCAGTTTTTGCTTTGTCTCCCCGGAAAGTCCGGGCAGGTTCATACCGCAGCGCTCGCATGCGTCCGCCGCCACCGTACCGGGGCCGCCGGAATGGGTCTGGACGATCACGCGATTGCCCTTTGGCGGCGGACAGGTTCCCAGGCACCAGCATATGTCAAAAAGCTCTTCAATGGACCATGCACGGATCACACCGCTTTGGCGGAAAATGCCGTTATATACCGGGTCTTCACCCGCAAGCGCCCCTGTATGGGAAAGCCCGGCCTTTCGGCCAGCCTCGGTGCCGCCTGCGTAATATGCCACTATGGGCTTTTGCGGAACAATTTTCCTGGCCGCCTCGACAAATTCCCCGCCCCTCCTGATACTTTCAATATAAAGGCTTATAACCTTTGTATCCGGGCATGCCGCCAGATACTCCATGCAGTCAACTATATCTATGTCAGCCTCGTTTCCAACGGAAAAACCGGTGGAAAACCCCAGTCCGTATCTTCCCAGATAAGGAAACATCTGAGTGATAAAACTTCCGCTCTGCGAGGCCATGCCGATAAATCCGGGCGGATACTCACAGGGCAGAAACGTGGCGTTAAACTTGTAATGGATATTAACAGCCCCTATGCAGTTGGGGCCCAGAAACCGGATTCCGTATTTTGAGGCGATCCGCCTGAGTTTTGCTTCAAGCTCGGCCCCGTTTTCTCCAACTTCCCTGAATCCGCCTGAAACAACTATCGCATGCTTTATCCCCTTCTGCCCGCAGGACTCCAGGACCTCGGGGACCACCCCGGTGGGCAGTACCATTATTGCCAGATCAGGGACCTCGGGCAGATCCAGTACCGACTCATATGCCTCATGCCCCAGAACCGTTTTTTCAGAGGGATGTACCGGATATATCTTCCCCTCGTATCCTATATGCATAATAGAGGAAAGAATACCTGTACCCATTGAAGTATATTTGTTTGATGCGCCGAAAATGGCGATACTTTTTGGATTGGCTATACTGTAAAGGGGAGAATTCTCAATTTTTCTGATCATTTTTGCCCTTCCTTGACGCCGCAAGCATTTAAACGGAATTCATGCCGAAAGCAGGTTTAATTCCCTGATCATTTACGCCGGTTCATACAGAATTACGGGCTCGTTTTCCGCCCGCCTGACACGATTTCTCATTTCCAGATACCGCAAATGTGCAACTGCTTCGCCGGTGGCAAACCATTTCTGCTGTGTGGGGAAATCATCCCAGCTTTTTGCCTTAAGGTCCCACGTCATGCGGGATGCAACATCAAACGCATGCATGGGGGAAGATTTTGCAAGAATTTCTTCCACCTCTTCCAGCCTTTTCTCATGATGACGCTTCAGGGTATCGATGCGCTCCCGGAAATCGGAAAACAGATTGCGATGACCCGGAAGGGCCTGCTCCACGTCAAGTTCCCTGACCCTGTCCAGATTTTTTAAGTAGTCACCCAGGGGATCTATATTATCAGACCAGCACTGGATATTTGGGGTAATATCATAGAGCACGTGGTCGCCTGCAATAAAAATCCTCTTATCGGGTTCATACAGGCAGGTGTGGCCCGGGGTGTGACCCGGGGTCTGGATGCAGATAAAATCATAATCACCGACCCTGATCCTGTCCTGATCGTTTATTTTGCTCAAAGACGGGGTCCAGTCGGAACCGAACCTGTTGGCGGGATGCTGGCTTAATGCCTCGCGCAGCATGTCCTCGGAAAAACCGCTTCTGCCCCCGTATTTAATCATGGGCTCAAGCCCCCTGGGGTTTTCAATTACTTCACTGTCAGGCCTGTTGAAATAAATCCTGGTGTTTTCATCCGCCAGTTCCGTTACAAGCCCGAAGTGATCGGCGTGCAGGTGAGTGATAAACAGATCAATGGTTTCCAGCCCGATGCCTATTTCGGCCAGACCTTCTGTCATAGCTCTTTTACATTCCTCGCGGTTTAATCCAGTATCGATTACAAGATTGCGCGAATTCCCTCTGACAACATAGGAATTAAGAGATTTCAGCGGACTGTTCGGTAACGGGATTTCTATCCTGTAAAGACCGGGATAAAGCTCCTCTGCCATGACGTATTTTCCTTTCAGGGGTTAAAAATAAAACGAACGCTCACTCGTTTTTTTTAAAGGCCCATTCTACCTTTTTTAAAAAAAAATTCAAGTTTAAACAAGACTATCCTGACCGCTTGCGCGCTCAATGCGGCTCGCAAAACGCCCCCGCTTTATTTACAAAAAGATGCGGGAATTGCTCAATTGCCAACCCTTGGGTTGACACACCGGCTGCTCAGGATATAGATATATTCATATTCTTCCGGACTGGATCCTGCAATGCCGCAAAATTATGAAAAAATCGAGGTGGCCGTGGCCATGCCTGTATTCGGGACCTATACCTATACGGTCCCGCCCGGGCTTTCAGGCATGGTCGAGCCGGGAAAGCGCGTCCTTGTACCGTTCGGCTCCCGGCGGATAACCGGCTACGTGCTCGGTCCGGACACCCGGGAGCAAAAAGAGGGACTTAAGGCCGCAGAAGACGTAATCGACGACGATACCCCCCTGTTTCCCAAACAAATGATACCCTTTTTCCGCTGGATATCGGATTATTACATGCATCCCCTGGGCGAGGTCATCTCAGAGGCCCTGCCCGGAGGAATAAATCCTGCCGAGTATTTGCTCTACCGGGCAACCGAAAAAGGAACCGCCGCAATTGGCAATGAAAAACTGCCGGCACAGGAAAAAAAAGTCCTGAAAATACTCTGCGAAAATTCCTGCAGACACTCTTTGCTATGCAGAAAGACCGGGGAAAACATCCCCCGAAGCCTTCTTGAAAAGATGCGGCGCAGGGGGCTGCTTGAAAAAGAAAACAAAATCCATCGGCAGACAGTGGGAACAAAAACACGAAGATGCGCCGAAATCCCGGATACCGGCATTTCAGAAGAAGGCCTGTCAGAACAAAAACTTTCCATTGTAAGATACCTGCGCGAAAACGGAAAAACCCCGGTGGACGAGCTTAAAAAAATTGTTCCCACCGCGGCAAATCACATACGGGAGCTTGCAAAACAAGGCTGTGTAAACATAAGCCAACAGGAGGTCTACAGGGACCCTTTCGGAGACCCCGTGGATCCTGATACTCCACCCGGGCTCACCACGGAGCAGCAAAAAGTAGTACATGAAGCAGGCAACGCTGTAAAATCGGGATTCTGCACTTATCTGCTGGCAGGAGTAACAGGAAGCGGGAAAACCGAAGTCTACATGCAGCTTGCCGCCCGCGCCCTTGAAGAAAACCGCTCCGCATTAATCCTGGTGCCGGAAATAGCCCTTATCTCCGAAATCGAACGCCGCTTCCGTGCCAGATTCGGCGGACGGGTCGGGGTACTGCATTCGGGACTTTCCTCCGGCGAACGTTTTGACCAGTGGCTGCGTATAGCACGCGGCGAGGCGCCGGTTGTCATAGGCGCGCGCTCGGCTATTTTCGCTCCCCTGGCCGGGCCGGGGGTGATCATAGTGGACGAGGAGCACGACACCTCGTATAAGCAGGAAGGCCGGCTTCACTACAATGCCAGGGACATGGCCGTGGTCAGGGCCAAGCTGGCAGACGCCCCGGCAGTGCTGGGTTCTGCCACGCCTTCCGTGCAGTCCATATACAATGTTGCTGCGGGAAAATTCCATGAACTAAACCTGACCCGCAGAATTCACAGACGTGCCATGCCGGAGGTCAAAGTTGTGGACCTGCGCAAACACAAAGGCCTTAAAGGCGCACGCAGGTTTATCACACAGCCTCTGGAAGAAGAAATAAAATCCACCCTCGCCAGGGGTGAACAGGTGCTTCTTTTTTTAAACCGCCGCGGCTTTGCCAGCTATCCTGTCTGCGCACAATGCGGAGAAGCTTTAAAATGCCGCCACTGCGACATCACCCTTACCCTTCACAAAAAAGACAACATATACAAATGCCACATGTGCGGCTATTTCAGGGCTGCGGCCTCAAAGTGTGACACATGCGGATCAGCGTCCATAAAGCAGCTCGGCATGGGCACTGAAAAACTCGAGGAATCCGTGCGCACGCTTTTTCCGGAAGCCAGAATCGCGCGAATGGACAAGGATACCATAAACAAAAGAAGAGCCCTTCTCAAAATCCTGAAAGATCTGCGTGAACAGAAAATAGACATACTCCTGGGCACGCAGATGGTCGCCAAGGGACATGATTTCCCCAACATAACCCTGGTGGGAATCGTATGTGCGGATCTATCCCTGTCTTTTCCTGATTTCCGGGCAGGCGAGATGACATTCCAGGTCCTGGCCCAGGTGGCCGGCCGCGCGGGCCGGGGCGAAGCTGCCGGCAAAGTGTTTCTCCAGACCTACAGCCCGGATCATTTCGCGATCGAAGCCGCACGGGCCCAGGATTTTATGTCATTTTACAACCGGGAGATAAAGTTCAGAAAATCCCTGCAGTACCCGCCCTTTGCCCGCATGACCCAGCTTAAGATTTCGGGAAGGGATAAAAACAAAACGCGAAAACAGGCCAAAGAACTAGGACGTATCCTGCAAATGCTGCAGAAAAGCGGGGAAGAAAAATTCAGAAACGTGCAGATCCTCGGCCCCATAGAATCCCCTGTTACCCGAATTGCAGGCCGCTACCGCTGGCAGATACTTCTAAAGGCCCGGTCTCCGGACAGCATCCGGCAGATGCTGCGGCGGATGGTTTCACAAAATCCGTCTGTTTTATCCGGCCGGGAGGTTCACACCGCAATAGATGTGGACCCCTTTTTCATGATGTAGAGCCTGGTCATTTGATCATCTGAATTTCGTACTTGCTGCGGGGCTCAGAAGAATTTCTGCAGTCCGAACATGATACGGCTGCTTTCATAGCCGTAGCCGGGCAGGTTGGAGTCATTGTCTGTTCCGGTATATTCGGCAAAGGCATCCAGACTTTCAGTAAGCATGTATTCGCCCCGCAGAGTTACCAGGAGCTTGTCATCCTCCCTTTTATCCACTATCCACGAGTCCTCGGCGTCCGTCATTCGGTTTTCATCCGGGTACAGGCTTTTTGAGTACCGGCCGTAAAACATAAGGGAAAAAAGCCCGCCATCGGCAAATTCCGCAGCAATGTCGGCCCCAAGGCTTGTATGCCAGGAAGAGTACTGCCTGTCTCTTCCCATCCCGGCTGTAAAGGCGGCAAAGCTGTAATCTGTTTCACTGGAATAAAGACGGGTAAAAGCATCCCCGTACACCCGGAGTCCGTCATTTTTGTTTCCAGCAGCATACATGCTGCCGAAACCGGCAAAGGAAAACAAAGAATTATAATCAGCACCAGCAGTTTGAACACGACTCGGTGCTTCACTGTAATTTATCTCCCCGGGCGGTTTTCTGGCCCGGCCTGGGTCCTTTCCGTGTCTTTCATGCGGTCCCGGATCATCTCCCTGACACGTTCACCAATCTCGTTTCCCGGTGCCTGCCGGGCTCTTTCCCTGCCAAAGTCCCCCTTCTGCTCACGCGCCTGGTTGGCTGTTTCCAGCCCGTAAGCTGAATTTTCAACCCCTTCTTCAGATGCACCCTCCGGGAGGGAAAGCTTCTGAGAGGAAACATTGTTCTGATTGTCCCGCACCCTGATCCTCTGTTCAACCCTGTCCGGGGTTTCATCAGGGCCGACTACTTTCATGGTTGCCTCGCCATCCCGGCTTTTTTCTCCTTTGTCCTGGGCAAATGCCGGAACTGCGGAAATCATTGCCGCAAGCACCACACTGATAATAATTGCTATAACATTTCTTTTCATTTCAGCCTCCTTTTTTATTTAAACCCACATTCAAACATTTTTGCTTTTTTTACCCCCGGGCTCAACAACGACTTCAACCTCATTTTCAACCCCGTTGAACCTGTATCCCACCCTCAGGCTTCCGCCTTTTGAATCCGCCATTTCGACTGGAATTTCCAGTAAATTGTTCCCCTCCACAATATCTGAACGCCACTGAACTTTTCTGCGGTCCGGAATATCGCTCAGGGCGATATCACCGTCTACAGCCACGGTAAAAAAAGCTCCGTGTCTTGCTCTATCAGCCTCGATAAGTATATTTATGACTTTTTCCTCTCCCGGAGACATTATAACACTGGCCTGCTGATTGCCCGGCGGCGTTGACTGCATTCCTGCAAATTCAAACATGCGGGCAGCAAAAACTACCGCCATGATGGCAGCAGCCGCGGCAAACCATGTAAAAACCCGTCTTCTGAGTCTTCTCCTGAACCGGGTTACCGCGTTTTCAAGCACTCTATGGGAAAAATCCGGATCCGGCCCGGGAACGGGCATTTTACTTAAAGCCCGTCCCAGAATAAAATCTTCGTAATGCCTGCGGCACAACTCGCATTGCTTCAGGTGCCTTACAAACTCCGGACCGAAATCCCGGGGCTTTTTATCCTCCCCTTTTATTTTGTCTATATATTTTCTTGCCTCTAAACAATCCATATCACGCTTCCCTTTTACTTTGTTACACGTATATTTTCCAAAAACGGGTTCAGTCAGGTCTGCAGAAAATTTTTAAGGCGTATTTTCGCCCGGCGCAGCCTGGTTTTAAGCGTCTGGGATGATACACCGAAAATCTCTTCAAGTTCGGCCAGACTGTAGCCTTCCACCAGGTGCATCAAAACAAGGGAACGGGTTTCGGGAGCAAGCCTGTCAAGGGCTTCACGAAGTCTCTGCCAGTCTTCAGCTCTGCCGGCAAGCACCTCCGGGTCGGTATTTCGCGCCTGGATACCACCGGTTTCAAAATCCTTATTATCGGAAATTTTAGGCCTTCTTGCCCTTTTCCTCTGCTCGTCTATAAACAGCCTGTAGAGGGCTTTTTTAAGCCAGGGGGGACAGAAGCTCTATTCTCTGCATTTCATCTGTTTTCGGATAGAGCCGGACAAGAAGCTCCTGCACCAGGTCTTCCGCGTCATCCGAACGTCCCGTAAGCCGCCGGGCGGTCTTATACAGGTTGTTCATGTGGGGGGCGAGCAGCCAGCGAAAAGTTTCAGCTTGTTTTCTGCGATTATTCATTTGTTCACGCTTGCCGAGCTGTTGTTTTTTTTTCCGAATGATAAAAAATTGACGGTTTCGTAAAAAGTCGATTTTGAGATGGCGCCGTAAAAAGTTCAAGATCAAGGCTTGCGCAATTTCGAAGAATGCAG
>JBKHFD010000048.1:0-14147 GCA_046540355.1 Desulfobacterales bacterium | reverse complement strand
TCTGCCCATGCAGGCAGATGTGTTTCCCGATGATCAGCATTTCGGTTCCATGTTCTACAACATGGCCAGGATGTCTGCCATGGGGTTAAAACAGGTTACCCTTAGCACCGGCGGCAATACCGCCGGCGGAGCTTATATCGTGTTCATGGCTTGCCAGGCGGTTATGATCGATAATATGTCCTATTCTTTTCTGGGAGGCCCGCCGCTGGTTAAAATGGCAACAGGTGAGGTAATATCAGCAGAGGATCTGGGAGGTGCAAGGGTGCATACCCGGATTTCAGGCGGAGCAGACCATCTCTGCAAAAACCAGGACGAGGCCATTGAAAAAGTAAGAGAAATTCTGTCTCTTGAGCCCGCTCAGACTTGTTATCTGCAGCGCTATGAAGAACGCCCGTCTGTTTATCCCCAGCAACGTCTCTATGACGTACTTCCCGCTTCCGGCAGCCAGGCCATAGATACCAGAGCCGTGATTGAAACCATCGCAGATGACAGTAACTTCTTTGAATACAAGACCAATTACTCTCCGGGGCGCGGGGATAATATTCTTGCAGGAAAGATCAGGATAAAGGGGTTTCCCGCGGGTATAATAGCCGCAAACCGCATAGGGATTATATTTGACGAGGCCGCCCGCAAGGCAGCGGAATGGATTGTCCGCTGCTCCCATGAAAAACTACCCATCCTGTTTCTCCAGGCTTCCCCCGGATACATGGTCGGCTCCGAGGCTGAACACAACGGAATAGGGAAATACGGTGCAGATATGGTAAGAGCCGTGTCCTGCGCCCAGGTTCCCAGGATACAGCTTGTCATAGGTCAGGATAACGGGGCCGCCAATTACGGGATGTGCGGCAGGGCCTACCGGCCTGCATTTTTGTTTAACACAATGAGGGGCCGCACCTCGGTGATGAGCGGCAAGAGCGCCGGCGGAGTTTTGCTCTCCATAGAGGAGAGAAAGCGCAAGGCCCAGGGCAAACCCATGACAGACGAGGAGCGCGATGAGTTTTACAGGAAAATGGTTGAGAAATACGACGGCGAGGCTCACCCTTTTTTCTGCGGCGCCCGGCTGTTAAATGACAGGACCTTAAAGTTTTCAGAAATCAGGGACTGGCTTGCAATGGCGATCGAGGTAAGCACTCTTCAGCCCATAGGCGAACCCGGATTCGGTAATTTCAGATTTTAAATTCGAATTTCAGAATCATTAAATCACTATAAACATTTAAAGGCAGAGTAATTACAACTGTTTTGATCATTTGATCCTGGATCATTCGCGTTTTAATAATAAAAATTGATTTAAATGAGGAGGATTTATGACTGAATACGATTTCTGGAAAGTGTTTCCCAGAATGCCGAAGAAAGTTACAATCGGCGATATAACAATTCGCGACGGCTTCCAGCATCTTGAAAAGTTTATCTCCACCCGGGCAAAGAAGTTTTATGCAGAAGAGCTTATTTTTGCCGGATGCAGAAACATCGAGGTAACAAACCTGGGCAATCCTTACCTGCTGCCGCAGTTTTCCGATGCGGAGGAAGTCCTGGGGTATCTTCGGGGTGAGCGGTTTAAGCGCCGCTGCTCCAAAAGAGGGGTAAACCCTGATGATGTATGTATTACAGCCGTAACCATCAGGGAGCCTGCTGTGGACCGGGCAATTGAACTCAAGGAAAAGGGAATCGGTCCCGACCGGGTCCTGATGATGGTCTCCACCGAAGAGGAGCATCATTTTGCAAATTCAGGAACCACCCTTCCCATGTACTGGAAGGAGGCCGAACGCTGCATAAAAAAATGCACTGATGCCGGCATCAAAATGTGCGGCACCGTGAGCACCATTTGGGGAAGTCCCATTGCCGGTGCAACCGAGCTTAAGGATGCCGTTGAATTTACCAAGCGATGGCTTGAAATCGGGGCCTCTGATATAGAGCATGCTGATCACGACGGCAGCGCCTCTGCCCCTGATGTTTACCGCTATTTTTCAATGATCCTGGATGAAATCCCGAATACTGATCTTCACATAGCCCATTTTCACGAAACCAAACGGGTTGCCTCTGCCTCGATTCTGGCCACTCTCCAGGCCGGAATCACCAATTTTGAAGCCACCCTGGGCGGAACCGGCGGCCAACCGGCCAATTTTCTGGATGACTGCCCGGTGCCTGGCACAGGAGAATATTATTATAAGGATCCGCGGTACGTGGGTCTGAACTGTCTTGAAGACATGCTTGTCCAGATTGATGAGATGGGAATTGAGCATGGATACGATGTTGACAGAGTTCTTAAGCTGGGACAGCTCATGGAAAAAACCGCCGGCCAGAGATTGAGAAGCGAAGCGATTATTAACGGCCGCACCGAAAAGGAGGGGCACATGGAGTTTGCCAGGCCCGGGCTGGGTAAGCTGAAGGAAAAACAGGGAGAGGAACCCGGCCAGCTTGTACCTTCTCAATGGGGTGAAAAGGCGGTGGTGCCGGAAAAATATCGGGCTTAAAAACCGAATATCTTGAATTAATTAAAAATACTGCAAATCAATAAAGAAAACAGGACGGCATATGTCTGAATCGGAAAAGGGATGGGCCGCTGATATGTCAAAAACAGAGTTTGCCCAATACGCAACAGAGCTTTTTCACAGAACCATTATGCATCATGTCTTATGGTTTACAGAAGTCCGCCACCAGATGGGTCATGAAAAGGCCATGGAAATGCTTGACCAGGTGGTGAAAACCAGTTTTCCCATACAGATGAAGCGTCTTTCAAAAGTACTGGGTTTTGAATTAAAAGACGGCCTGCCTGCGCCCCTTGCAGATATGGAGGAGGAAAAACTTAGAGAACTGGTTGAGGCTGCAAGTGTAAACTGGCTTGCAAACGACGGGATATGGTTTCAGACAGTGGAAAACACCCACGGCATGAGCGAGGCCAAGCGATGCAACGACTCGTGCTGGGCACAGTTTTCACCTGTTGAAGCCGGTCTGATTTCACGGATGCTTGATCTGCCGGAAAATCCGGGGCTGGATGGGCTGAAAAAGGCTCTTGGCTTCAGGCTTTATGCCAACATTAATACCCAATCCATAATTGATGAGGGTGAGAACAGCTTTGTTTTTCAGATGAATGACTGCAGGGTACAGTCCGCAAGAAAGCGCAGGAATCTTCCGGACTATCCCTGCAAGTCCGCCGGGCTGGTGGAATACTCTTATTTTGCCCGTGCAATTGATCAGCGCATCAAAACTGAATGCCTGGCATGCCCGCCCGACGAGCACCCGGAGGAGTGGTACTGCGCCTGGCGGTTTTATATGGATTAGAAGGTGCAAAAAATATAAAACCGCCTGACCAATATACGGTTTTTCCCAACGTTTTTGCGAAATCCTGGCTTGGGCTTATCCATCCATCCTTTCTTCCTTCTGCCTTGAGAAAATCGGAATTTTTGTTTACTATTAAAGGCTAAACTGGCAGATAAGTCTGAAAACAGAGCCCGGAGTAAAAAATGCGTCCATTTCCCTGGATAATAGCCCACAGGGGCGCCATGGCCGAAGCACCGGAGAATTCGCAGGCCGCCTTTGACCTTGCTTTTTTCTATGATGTCCACGGGATAGAGTTTGACGTGCAGATGACCGCAGACGGTGTCCCGGTGGTTTTCCACGACAATACCCTCAGGCGCGTCACCGGCAGAAGGACCACTGTTGCAGACACCCGGTTCTCAGAGCTAAGTGATCTTGATTTCGGCAAATTGTTTTCACAGGATTTTCCGGTCCAGCACATTATGACCCTTGAATCAATGCTGGAAAGCTATTCGGGCAGGGGGGTTCTGATGATTGAATTAAAATCAGAATCAGGCCTCCGGAACCCTGAAGAATACAGGAACAGCCTGTGCAGGGAAGTAGTCAGGGTCATTGAGCTGCAAGTTTCACGAAACCTGTTTGACGAAATATTCATTCTTTCTTTTGATGGCGACATTATTTTAAAAACCATGCGGCTTGCCCCGTACCTGAAGTATATATTAAACATCAAGAAACCGCAGCAGGTCAGGTTCGGAAAAGATTTATCCGATTATAAAAGCTTCCGGGGCTATTGTCTGCCCAGGCGCAGACTTACGCGCGGTTTTGTCGGGCAGTGCCGCAAAAAAGGCCTGCATACCGCCGTTTATTCCTGCAACAGCCCCACGGAGGTTTCCGCTGCTGTTGATCTGGGTGCAAATATTATAATGACCGACGATCCCGGGCGCGTTGCAGGCACTTTTGGTAATGAAAATGTTTTGTCTTGCGAAAAACATAGTTTTGCGGAAAAATAAGCTTTATTGGTTTTGATAAACAAAGAAAGAGGTGATTATGAAGGTAATTTTCGACGAGTATTTCTACCGCGTATACAGCTCCGATCCCGCCTCGGCTCCGGGAAGGATTGAGGCCATAGTAGATGCTCTGCCGTCGCATGCCGAGATCATCCAGCCGGAGGAGGCGGCCGAAGAACAGATCAGGCTGGCCCATACGGATTCTCATATCCGGATGATAAAGAATCAGGGTTTATATGATATTGCGGCACTGGCTGCGGGCGGAGCCCTTTTGAGCGCGCGAACAGGGCTGGAAGAACCTGCATTCGGCCTTATCCGGCCGCCGGGCCACCATGCTTCCGCTGACAGTGCATGGGGGTTTTGTTTTTTTAACAACATGGCAATCGCGCTTCTGGCACTAAAACAGGAAAAGCTTATCGAAACCGCCATTGTTCTCGATATAGACCTGCATTTCGGCGACGGTAATGTAAATATCCTGGGCGGATCCGAATGGGTTCGTATTTATAACCCGGCGAAAAATTCCCGGGAAAAATACATGGAAGAGGTCGAGGGCATTCTCTCGGGTGCCGAAAGCGATATTATAGGCATATCCGCGGGATTTGACAATCATATGCAGGACTGGGGGGGATTGCTGGCAACTTCGGATTATTACCACATTGGCCTTAAGGTAAAACAGGCGGCGGCAAAAACGGGCGGTGCATGTTTTGCCATCCTGGAGGGCGGATACAACCATTCTGTTCTGGGTAAAAACGCCGCATCCCTTATAAACGGTATGGCAGAACCCGTGGATTAATATGGCAGGGTGCTTGTAAAAATATTTTGGAATTCTGGGACCTTTGATGGCAGGAGATGCAAAAAAAGAGGCTGATCTTTTTCGCGAACTGACCTGGGGAGATTTGACCGTGTGGGTGGGCCGTGAAGCAGTGACACGGGGCACGGGTTTGCAGAAACAGGGCGCAGTGGAAAACCTTGTCAAAACTTCAGACGGGGGGCTTATGGCGTGGGTCAGTGCAGAGGAGATTTTCGCATCGCACGTGGGATTTGAACAAGGGGAGCTGTTCTGCAGATGCGCCTGCCAGGGCGGGACTGCCTGCGAACACGCAATAGCCGTAATTCTTGAATATATTGCTTTTCTAAAGAAAAACAGGCACGTCCCAATTGCAGCGGCAAACGACCAAAGGTTTTACCTGGTTTAACCGGCTTTTCCATGATTTCATAAGATCATACAAGGAAGGTTTGTTAATGCGCGCAGGTATCGGCTATGATATTCACAGGCTTGTACCGGGACGCCCCCTGGTTCTTGGCGGAGTGGAGATAGACTATGAAAAAGGTCTTCTCGGCCATTCGGACGCGGACGTGCTTATTCATGCACTTTGCGACGCTCTGCTGGGCGCCGCCGCCATGGGGGATATAGGAAGGCATTTTCCTGATTCAGACCCGGCATGGAAAGATGCCCCGGGTACTGTCCTGCTCGAAAAAACATGGCTTATGGTTTCAGGGGAGTTTGGCGGCGTGGCAAACATTGATGCAACGATATTTGCACAGGAGCCAAGGCTTTCACCCCATACAGGGGCCATGATTGATGTAATTTCAGGCTGCCTCGGCATCGGTAGGAACCGGGTAAACATAAAGGCAACCACCACCGAGGGCCTTGGCGACATAGGCAGCGGCTCTGCCATGGCGGCCATGTGCGTGGTGCTTATTGAATAGAATAATTTCTCCTAAATTTAGGTTTCTGATTATTTTTCCGCTTGTTAAACGAACTTGCGCAAAAACCAATAAATAACGGACGTGTTTTAAATGACCATAAAAGTATACAATACCCTGACCAGGCAGAAAGAAACCCTTGAACCGCTTACACCCGGCAAAATAAGGATGTACGTGTGCGGCCCCACCGTATATGACTCCTGCCATATAGGCCATGCAAGGTCAGTGGTCGTGTTCGATGTTATATACAGATATTTGAAAGCCCGCGGATATGACGTTTTTTACGTGCGCAATTTCACCGACATCGACGACAAAATAATAAACCGGGCAGACACTTTGGATATGAGCCCCGAGGCGGTGGCCAAAAAATACATAAAAGAATTCCACGAGGACATGGCCGCTTTAAATATGTGTCCGCCTGACCGGGAACCGCTTGCAACAGCCAATATTTCCCAGATTATCCGCATAGTGAAAATACTGGAGGAAAAAGGGTTTGCTTACCGCAGGGACGGCGACGTTTTCTTCTCTGTTGAAAAATGGCCGGATTACGGCAAGCTTTCCGGAAGAAAACCGGAAGACATGGAGGCCGGAGCCAGGGTTGAAGTTGACCGGCGCAAAGAGAACCCGTTTGATTTTGTTCTGTGGAAGGCCTCCAAACCCGGCGAACCCGCCTGGGACAGTCCATGGGGCAGGGGCAGGCCGGGCTGGCACATCGAGTGCTCGGCAATGAGCGCGAAATACCTCGGGGAAACCTTTGATATACACGGCGGGGGAAAGGATCTTATATTCCCCCATCACGAAAACGAAATCGCCCAGTCAGAGGCGGCTTTTGACAAGCCTTTTGCGAGGTACTGGATACATAACGGCTTTATCAATATTAACCACGAAAAGATGTCAAAATCCCTCGGCAATTTCCTGGTGATAAAAGAAATTGTAAGAACCTGGCATCCCGAGGTGCTTCGTCTTTTTCTGCTCTCAAATCATTACCGCTCCCCCCTTGATTACACAGAGCAGGTAATGCACGAGGCCTCCTCCGGGCTTGACAAGATTTACGGGCCGCTTTTGCGCATAGAGGAGCACATTGGTAAATGGCCGCCTGAATTTGAAAAACACGGAATCAATAACAGCGGCGGGGATATGTGGAACAGATTCTGCGATGCAATGGATGATGATTTCAATACGGCAAGAGGCATTGGCATCATGTTTGAAGCCGTGCGCATTCTAAACCGTGCCATGGATGAGAAAGGCCTGTCAGAAGTAATGCGAGATCCGCGGGAGACAGGCCGGATTGCAGACCTGCTCAGGATCGGCAGGGTGCTCGGCATAATGGCCGAGGATCCGCACAGCTATTTTGAGAAGCAAAAGGAGGCAGTGCTCGAAGCGGGAGGAATTGACAGGGACTGGATAGAGGGAAAAATACGGGAACGCGCAGAGGCCCGTAAGGCAAAGGATTTTGCCAGGGCAGACGCAATCCGCGATGAACTGAGCCGGTATAATATTGTTCTCGAAGACCGGCAGGACGGTACTATCTGGAAGCATGGTGATGGAAAAGCGTAAGTTAAAGCTTCAAACAAACATGGTTCCCAGAGGCGATCAGCCGGGGGCCATACAATACCTCAGCAGGGGTGTAAAGGAAGATAAGCCCCACCAGGTAATGCTCGGGGTTACGGGCTCCGGCAAGACCTTTACCATGGCAAATATAATCGAGGAGGTACAGAAGCCAACCCTGGTTATTGCGCCCAACAAGACGCTTGCGGCCCAGCTTTACAACGAATTTAAGTCCTTTTTCCCGGAAAACGCTGTTGAATATTTTGTCAGCTATTATGATTATTATCAGCCCGAGGCCTATCTTCCGGTTTCCGATACCTATATACAGAAGGACTCATCAATAAATGAAATGATTGACAAAATGCGTCATTCGGCAACCCGCTCCGTTCTTTCAAGAAAGGATGTTCTGGTTGTGGCAAGTGTTTCCTGTATTTTCGGCCTGGGCGCCCCTGAGGATTATCTCGCCATGCGTATACAGCTTGATGCGGGCATGGAAATGTCCCGCGAGACGCTCTTATCGGAGCTCGTTGAAATGCAGTATCAACGCAATGACATTGATTTCTACAGGGGCGTTTTTAGGGTTCGCGGAGACAGGGTTGAGATTTTTCCCGCCTATGAAGAAGATCTGGCCGTGAGGGTGGAGTTTTTCGGAGACGTAATAGATTCCTTGTCAGAAACAGATCCCCTCACAGGAAAGGTGAAAAAGCGGTTAAACAGTATAACCATATATCCTGCAAGCCATTACGTAACCCAGCGGAGAAGCAGGCGCAGGATTATAGATGATATCCAGCAGGAATTAAAGCAGAGGATAGAGACTTTCAGGGATGCGGGAAAACAGATCGAGGCCCAGCGCATAGAGGAACGCACAAATTATGACATTGAGATGATTCTTGAACTGGGCTACTGCAACGGAATCGAAAATTATGCACGCCATATCACGGGCCGTGCTCCCGGCGAGCCGCCGCCAACGCTGCTGGACTATTTTCCGGAAGATTGCCTGGTTTTCATAGATGAAAGCCACATATGCGTACCCCAGCTTCGAGGCATGTTCAACGGCGACCGTTCAAGGAAAGAAACCCTAGTTGAATATGGTTTCCGCCTTCCCTCCGCCCTGGACAACCGTCCCCTGACTTTTGACGAATTCTGCGCGCGGGTAAGCAGGACCATATACGTATCAGCCACTCCTGCAGACTATGAACGGGAAAAGGCAGGCGATGCAGTTGTCGAGCAGATAGTGCGCCCCACCGGGCTTATAGATCCCGGGATAGAGGTAAGGGGCGCGGAAAACCAGGTTGACGACCTTTTTGCAGAGATAAGAAAGCGGGTGGATGCGGATCAGAGGGTGCTCGTCACCACGCTTACCAAGCGCATGGCAGAAGATTTGACGGAATACTACTCGGATCTCGGCATACGGGTAAGGTATCTTCATTCCGATATCAAGACCCTGGAACGAATTGAGATCATAAGGGATCTCCGGGTCGGAGAGTTCGATGTGCTGGTTGGGATAAACCTGCTTCGCGAGGGACTTGATATTCCCGAGGTCTCCATGGTTGCAATCTTTGATGCAGACAAGGAGGGTTTCCTGCGTTCTGAGAGATCTCTTATACAGACCTTTGGAAGGGCCTCACGAAATGTCGATGGAAAGGTTATACTGTATGCCGATAAAGTGACCCCCGCCATGCGTAATGCCATTGATGAGACAGAGCGCAGGCAGAGGATTCAGAAAGAATATAATGAAAAATACGGCATTATTCCGGCCACAATCGAAAAATCCCTGGTCTCAGCATTTGCCTCCAATAACGATTCGGCAGAAAAAGCAAAGACATATCAGGTTGCTGAAAAAGCGGCTTCCTACGGTTCTGAAAAGGATCTGGAGCGTCAGATAAGGGACCTGGAGAATAAAATGCGCCGGGCCGCAGATAATCTGGAGTTTGAGAAAGCCGCTGACTATCGCGATCGTATACATGCATTAAAGAAATTAATGGTTTTTGATTTTGAAGCAACAGTCGAGTAACTCCAGTCAAAACCGGATCAAGGAAACAGCGGGCACTGATTTTGCAGAAAAACTGGCCCGCGTTCCGCGCAGCCCCGGCGTCTATTTGATGAAAAACTCCGAAGGCAGAATAATATATGCAGGAAAGGCTGCCAACCTTAAAAGCAGGCTCGGCTCCTACTTCTCTGCATCCGCCCGGCTTGATGCCAAAACCGGCGTGCTTGTAAAGCATGTTGCAGATTTTGAAACGGTTGTGACAGCCTCAGAGGCCGAAGCGCTTATCCTTGAATCAAACCTGATCAAACGCCACAAACCCCGCTACAATGTTATTTTAAAAGATGACAAGCGCTATCCTTCGCTGCGAATCGACGTGAATCAGAAGTATCCCAATCTCTCGATAGTCCGGAAAACCAAAAAGGACGGTGCCCTCTACTTTGGCCCTTATGCCTCTGCAGGGGCTGTAAGGCAGACCCTTAAGATGATACATCGTATGTTTAAAATCAGAAAGTGCAAGTACGCCCGGGTCAAGCCCCGCGAGCGCCCCTGCCTTAACTACCAGATCGGGGCCTGTATGGCTCCCTGCTGCTATGATGTGGATCCCGGGGAATACCGCAAAATAGTAAATGAAGTTCGGATGTTTCTCCAGGGCCGCACTCCGGACCTGATCCAAAGGATTAAATCCGAAATGCAGGAGGCTGCCGAATCCCGTGATTTTGAAACTGCAGCCAGGCTCAGGGACAAGATGTATGCTCTTGAAAAGACCATGGAAAAGCAGGTTGCGGTAACCACGGACTTTGTGGATCGTGATGTGATTGCGCTGAGACGCTGCAATGAAAGGGCTGTGGTCATGCTCCTATGGGTGAGAAACGGATATTTGCAGGGCATGCGAGACTTCTTGTTCAAAGACGAAATGTCTGCAGACCAGGAGATACTAGGCGCATTAATAAAGCAATATTATGCTGAAAGCGAATTTATCCCCGAGGAAATATTGACATGCATGAAGCTGCCTGACATGGAGCTTTACGGAAAATGGCTTTCCCGGATTCGCGGAAGAAAGGTCACGCTGCACGCACCGGTAAGGGGTGAGAAGGCAAGGCTTGTTCATATGGCGGATGAAAACGCCGGCCAGCGCCTTGCAGACCTTGTCGAAAAAGATGATTCAGCCGCCGGGCTGCTTTCCGGACTGGAAAAGAGGCTGTTTCTTATGCGATATCCCCGCAGAATAGAATGCATTGACAATTCCGGGCTATTTGGCTCTGATCTTGTCGCCGGCCTCGTGGTGTTTGAGGAAGGCGAACCCAAAAAAACAGATTACAGGCATTACAGGATAAGGGGGATTTCAGCCCAGGACGACTACGGATGCATGAGGGAAGTTCTTTTGCGCAGGTTCTCGGGTAAAGAAAAACAGAAAATCATGCCCGAACCGGATCTGCTTATGGTCGACGGAGGCAAGGGACAGCTTAATATCGCCCTTGCAGTACTAAAAGAAATAGGCATTGCCGACAGGTTCAACGTGATAGGCATTGCAAAAAAGGCAGAGCACAGAGGCGAGCAGGATGATAAGATTTATCTGCCCGGCAGGGCAAATCCTGTCAATTTCCGAAAAAATCAAGAAGAGCTGTTTCTTTTGCAGCGGATCCGTGATGAAGCCCACCGCAGGGCGGTTTCATATCACAGAAAGCGCCGCGGAAGCCGGTCTCTTAAATCTGCATTAGACGATATACCGGGCATAGGGAAAAAGAGAAAAGAGGTTCTGCTCAGGCACTACGGAAGCATGGATGCAATCAGAAAGGCCCCGGTTGAAGACCTGGCCGCTTTGCCGGGAATGACCAAAAAAGCCGCAGAATCAGTTAGTTCGGAATTGCAGGTTTAAATTCTTAAAGGCCGGGAGGAAGTGCTCTGTATGTCAATCCGCGGGGATCTTAAAACATTTGATTTTTCAGCTCTTTTGCAGATGCTGAGCTCCGAGCAGAAAACGGGCAAACTCATACTGAGTTCAAAAAACAACCGGGTGCAGATTTTTTTCCAGGACGGAGATATTGTATTTGCAACAGAAAGCCTCAAGAACAACCGGATAGGGCTGCTTTTGTTCAATAACGGCCTTATAAGCAGATCTGCCCTTGATGAGTGCCTTGCCGCAAGCCGGAAAAAGGACCAGTTCATAGGAAAGACCCTGGTGGAAAGTGGATATATAACCGTTGCCCAGCTTAATGAATTTCTATTAAAACAGGCTGAAAATACGATTTACAATGTATTTTTATGGCAGGAAGGCGAGTTTGAATATCATGACTCTGAGTTAAACATAAAATCAATGGCCGGCAAAAGATTCAACACTATGAATATCATGCTCGAGGCCTCAAGAAGGATTGATGAACTGGAGGAGCTAAAAAAAAAGATGCCGGATGATCAGGCGGTGTTGAGAATTCGCAGTTCCCACGGGAAAGACCGCGGGAAGGAATTGGACGCGGATGAAAACCTGATTTTATCGATTATCAATGGCAGTGCCACGATGCGCCAGGTCATTGATAAAACCGGGCTTGACGAATTCACCGGCTGTAGAGCTATAAATTCACTTATTTCATATGGAATGATTGAAGCGGTTGAGAACCTGCCTCCTAAAAAACTGGCGGAACAGACCTTGAGCCAGCTTCAGGGGATAGACGGCAGGCAGTTCAGAGAAACCCTTGATCAAATGGGACTTAAACGCAGCAGCCTTCTCAGGACGGCTCTTTTGCGTGTATTCCGGGATGCAGGTGATATAAATCAGCTGTTGGAATCAGTCCGCGAAGAATCCGCCAGGCTCTCGGGCCGCACTGAGAAGGCCGAACTTGAGCGTTTTAAGGATCAAACACCGCAGCCGTTTATGAAAAACATGCTGATGCTACTATCGCGCGGTGCCGATTCTGTTGCACCCGGCTGAGCAGGAATGACCAATACATGTAATTCAGAGAGAGGCCATTGCATCCACAAGGCTTCGGACCGCGTCCGCTGATTTTCCAAGGGCTGCGGATTCCTCGTCTGTTAACGTGATTTCAATTATTTCCTCGATGCCTTCTTTGCCGAGTTTTACCGGGACACCTATAAACAGGCCGTTGATCCCGTATTCACCCTCCAGATTTGCGGCGCATGGCAATATTTTCTTTCTGTCCATCAGTATGGCTTCGGCCATTTCAACAGCGGCAGAGGCAGGAGCATAGAAAGCGCTTCCGGTCTTTAAAAGGGATACTATTTCTGCTCCGCCGTTTCTGGTCCGGTCAACAAGGGAGTCGATCCTGTCTTTTGAAAGCAGTTCCGTGATGGGGATGCCGGCGACAGTCGAAAACCTCGGCAGCGGAACCATTGTATCTCCGTGGCCGCCCAGGACAAAGGCGTGGGTGTTTTCCACGGACACGTTCAATTCACGTGCTATAAAAGTTCGGAATCTTGCAGAATCAAGAACCCCGGCCATGCCCATGACCCTTTTCCTGTCAAAGCCGGAAGCATCATAGGCTACATGGCACATGGCGTCCAGAGGGTTGCTCACTATTATGAGAATGGAATCCGGGGATTTTTCCGCCACATTGCCGACCACGTTCCTGATTATATCGGAATTGGTTTTAAGCAGGTCATCCCTGCTCATGCCCGGTTTTCTGGGTATGCCGGCAGTGATTATAACTATGTCTGAATCAGCTGTTTCCTCATATCCGTTTGTACCGGTAAGATTGGCGTCGTGTTTTTCTATGGGCCCGGCCTCGGCAAGATCAAGGGCCTTTCCCTGGGGCAGCCCTTCTGCGATATCCACCAGAACCACGTCGCACAGCCTTTTTTCAGCAAGCCTCTGGGCGGCGGTTGCCCCCACGTTTCCGGCCCCCACAACAGTGACTTTTTTGTCCATAGCTCCTCCGCTTTTTTTCATGGTCCAGAATTTTTACAAAGTTGTCTGATCGCGCCTTTTCACGAGTGTATCAAATTTAAACCTCAAGGTTTTGCCGGAATGTTTTGTCAGCTCTTCCTTTTAAAATAAGAAATTTCATTGCCGCCGGAACTTGTCAAGCGCATTTTTTCTCTTTTATCTAATTTTTTTGTCCCGGGCCTGTCTTTTTAGCCCGTAAAAACTGCATAAGCCGTCGGCCGTTGAAAAACATCTTGAGCTCCCAATATTTACAAAGTATTATACCAAAACGACGATGCCGAAGCCCGCAAAAAAATTTTCAGGTAAGGCCGGGGGCGGTAAATTTTTCGGAGTCTTAACTTTATGGCTACACTGAATCTGAACAAGAATGAAATTGAGTGCAAGATTGTCTATTACGGCCCCGGCAGGTGCGGTAAAACCACCAATCTCGAATATATTTACAACACTTATAAGAAACAGGCAATAGGGGAAATGGTCTCAATTGATACCGAAGGGGACCGGACCCTGTTTTTTGATTTCCTTCCAATGGAGTTCGGAAAAATAAAGGGATGCGACATTAAAGTTAAACTGTATACTGTTCCGGGCCAGGTAAAGTATAAATCAACCCGGAAACTTGTTTTAAGAGGTGTTGACGGTGTGGTGTTCGTGGCCGATTCGCTCAAGCTGCGAAGGGGGAAAAACATGGAATCCTTAAGGGATCTTCATGAAAATCTAAAAAGCATGGGCCTAAGTATCTTGCGTATTC
>JBKHFD010000047.1:0-14775 GCA_046540355.1 Desulfobacterales bacterium | reverse complement strand
GGCCCGTAGAGGACTCTCACCTCATAAGTTCCACGCCATGCCTGGCACACAAAAATGGGTGGCAGAAACTCTGCCACCCATTTTCATATATTCAGCCCCGAAGCGCGAATACCAAACAAATTCAATGCCGGCTATGTGTACCTTACTGTAAAGTTCCCGTGTTTGCCGGTATACTCCTCCTCATTTACCTTTACATCAGTCACCGAGGCTGCGGGCGGCCCCTTGCGGCACCACTCCAGCATGGCATCCACATTTTCCGCGTCCCCCTCGATATAGGCTTCCACAGTACCGTCGGGCACGTTTCTAACCCATCCGCCAACTCCGTAGCTATCAGCGGCCATGGAGGTTGCCATGCGGAAATTAACCCCCTGGACTCTTCCGCTTATAATTGCTCTTACCGCCTTTTTTTCAGCCATATTCCGATCACTCCTTTCTCCTGCCATATTATACCGCGGCATTCAAACATCCCGGAATCAAAATTTTTCCGGATCGGCCCGGTCAAACATTTTTCCTTGTAAAAACTCTAATGCATATTACCCTGCTGTTCAACCATCGCTTAAACTAAATCCCGCACCCTGTAACAATTGCAAAAGGCCGTTTTCATCCAAAGCCCTCACACCCAGTTCTCCGGCCCTCTCGAGCTTGGAGCCCGGCGATTGCCCGGCAACAACATAGTCCGTCCTGCTGCTTACCGAACCCGAAACCCTGCCCCCTGCTGCTTCTATCCTTTCTTTAGCTTCGTTTCGGCTCATCGATGAGAGCGCGCCGGTAAGCACAAAGGTCTTTCCTTCCAGAGCCTGCCCCTGCCCGGCTTTTTTCTCGGCTATGATCCGCACGCCCAGATCCTGAAGAGTCCTTATTGTCTCCAGGTTTTCCCTGCGCCCAAAAAACTCTGCAATACTTTCTGCCACCACCGGACCGAGCCCTTCTATTGCTTCAAGCTCTGCATGGTCTGCCGCAGCCAGCTCATCAATGGTTTCATAGCGGGATGCAAGCAGCCTGGCCACGTATTCTCCTACGTGACGGATGCCGAGTGCATAAAGGAATCTTGAAAAATAAATGTCTTTGCTCCCCGAAATCGCATCAACAAGATTTTGCGCGGACTTTGGCCCCATTCTTTCCAGGCCCTGCAAAGTCTTGGCATCGAGCCTGAAAATATCGGCAAGAGAGGCTACGATTCCCTTGTCCACAAGCTTATCAATCAGTTTTGTACCCAGACCGTCAATATCAAATCCTCCCTTTGAGGCAAAATGCCTGATGTTGCCCTTTAGCTGGGCCGGGCAATCCCGGTTGATGCACCGGGTTATTGCCTCGTCCTCTATTCTTACCGCCTCAGAGCCGCACACAGGACATCTGGACGGCATATCAAAAGGTATTTCGCCACCTGTACGCACCGAGTCTATCACTTTCACGATTTCGGGGATCACGTCGCCTGCACGCTGCACCAGCACAGTATCGCCTATGCGCACGTCCTTTTTGGCCACCTCATCCTCATTGTGAAGAGACGCCCTGCTAACAGTTACCCCGCCTATATTTACAGGTTCGAGAACGGCAACCGGAGTGAGCGCCCCTGTACGCCCCACCTGCACGACAATATCTTTTATCCGTGTGCTTTCCTGCAGAGCAGCAAATTTTATGGCAATCGCCCAGCGCGGAGTTCTGGAGGTTGCGCCGAGCAGCCTGTGGTACTCATAACGGTCAAGCTTCATTACAATTCCGTCTATCTCGTAGGCAAGTTCGGTTCGCTTTAAATCCAGGTCCCGGAAATACTCTGCGGTCTGCTGCGCCGTGATCTTCCGCCTTACCAGAGGGTTTACGGGAAATCCAAGTTTCTCCAGGATATCCAGTGTCTCTGCATGAGAAAAAAATTCAATGCCTTCGGCAAGTCCCACGCCGTAAGCGTATATACGCAAAGGCCTCCGGGCCGTAGCCGAGGAGTCAAGCTGACGCAGAGACCCGGCCGAAGCATTGCGGGGATTTGCAAACAAGGCAAGGCCGTTTTCCATACGCCACTGGTTTAACTTTTTAAAATCCCCGGTTTCCATGAACACTTCCCCCCTTACTTCCAGCAGCCCGGGGACGGGGAGTTCCTCCGGCCGGTTAAGCCGGAGCGGCACTAAAGGTATGGTCTTTATGTTCGGGGTTATAACCTCCCCTGTATAACCATCGCCACGGGTGGTAGCCATTTCCAGTACACCCTGCCTGTATACGAGCTCCACTGCGACCCCGTCCATCTTCGGCTCCACCGTATAAAGGATGTCCTCTTCTGTATTAAGTCCGCGTTTTACTCGCTTATCGAAGGCGAAAATGTCCTTTTCATCAAATCCCTTGTCCAGGCTCAGCATGGGTACTGAATGAGCCGCGGTCTCGAATTTTTCCAGGGGGGCCGAGCCCACCCTGGCGGTGGGGGAATCCGGGGTGGCAAGCTGCGGGTAACGGACTTCAAGATCGAGCAGCTCCTGCATCATCCGGTCGTAATCCGCATCCGATATCTCCGGATTATCAAGCACGAAATACCGGTAATTGTGATAATGGATCTTTTCTTTCAGCATTTCGGCCCGCTTGCGGGTGTTTTCATCAGGCTCGCTGCTCATAACTTTTTTCTACTCAAGGGGATTTGCATGTTCTGCCAGCTCGTCCTTTACCTCATCGATAATGTCGTAGAGCCAGAGCAGATCCTCCATGCTCAGGCGGCCTGCCTTTGCAGGGGCCCTGTCTGTACCGTCTTTTTTTTTCAAAATCCTGGGACCGATCTGTATCTTGGGCTCACCTCCTGCATACCTGTTTATGGAAACCACAAGCCCGGTCTCCTCGTTTTTCCACTGCCTGAGCACCTCGTCTTTTTCAGGATCGAATCCCGCCATTTTAAACCTCCGCCTTATTAATTTGGATATTAAAATTTCTTATCACGTTGAAATTCTTGAAAAATCAGCCAGCGTTCCGAAAAGATCCGAAATCTGCTTTAAAAGTGCCAGTCGATTTTTCCTTGTATCCTCATTATCACTCATAACCAGAACCGTATCAAAGAACTCATCCACCTGCGGCTTAAGGGCTGCAATTTCTGAAAAAGCCTCGTCCACCCTGCCCTGGGCAAGGCGGGAAGAGACGTTTTTCCTTGCCTGCAAAAACGATTCAAAAAGTTTTTTCTCCGCAGATTCTGCAAAACGGTGTTCACTTACCGCAGCATCAGCCACTTCAGCCTGGTCGGCTTTTCTTATTATATTTACCACCCGCTTGAAGGCCACGGCAAGGGATTCGAAATCCGGATCTGATTTAAGTTTATGCAGGGCTCCGGCCCTGGACCACACGTCCGGAATGCTGTCTGCAGAGGCGGAGATCGCGGCTGCTGCAAGGTCTTTGGGAACACCTGAATCTTCAAGCAGATATGCGATCCTGTTATTCAAAAATCCGAAAACCTCGTAAACCTTCTTGTCGAGCTCTTTTCCCTGCAAGCCCGACATTTCAAGTCCTGCACGTATAATTTCAGTCAGTGAAAAATCAAAACCTCTGTCAAGGGCTATCTGGATAATGCCTATACCCTGCCGGCGCAAAGCATACGGGTCTGATGCTCCGGTGGGCACCAGGCCGGCACAGAAACATCCGCAAATAGTATCTGTTTTATCTGCTATGGCGAGCACTGCGCCTGTGGTTGTTTCCGGAAGCGGGCCGCCGGAATACGAAGGTTTGTAATGATCCTCAATGGCGTATGCCACCTCGTCGGCCTCTCCCCATGCCTTTGCATAAATGCGCCCCATAACTCCCTGGAGCCTGGGAAACTCGTCCACCACGTAACTGACAAGATCCGTCTTGCACAGCAGAGCTGCACGTCCGGCATGCTCCCTCTCTTTGCCGGCGAGCCCTATCATGCCGCACAACATTTCCGAAAGCTTTTTTATGCGCATTGTCTTGTCATAAACAGAGCCTAATTCGGCCTGGAAAACAACTGATTTAAGGGACTCAACCCGGTCCTCGGAGGAAATCCTTAAATCCGTCAGGTAAAAAAACCTTGCGTCCTCCAGCCGCGCCTTGAGCACCCTTTCATGACCTGCGGCAACAACTCGCATATCGCGGGCTCTGGTATTGTTTACCGAAACAAAGTAAGGCAGGATCATGTTTTTTTCGTCAACCACTGCAAAATAGCGCTGATGCTCCCGCATTGCCGTAACAAGTATCTCGCGCGGCAGTTCCAGAAACTTGCGGTCAAAACTTCCGAGCACCACTGCCGGGTATTCCACGAGGTTGTTGTTTGTTTCAACCAGTTCCGGATCTTCCAGAATTTTTCCACCGGCCTTTTTTACTGCCTGTTGCATGCTTTCATACATCACGGATCGCCTCTGATCCATGTCAGCCAGCACGTAGGCATCCGCCAGCGCCTCCGGATACCGGTCGGCTGAATCAAGGCGTATCCTGCCGGGCTTCATGAATCTGTGGCCGAATGTGTGCCTGCCGCTTTTAATGCCCGCAAATTCAAAGGATATAGCCCTTTTGCCCAGCAGGACAACAATGGAGTGTACAGGCCGGGCAAATGACACCCTGAGTTCGCCCCAGCGCATGGTCTTGGGAAAGGGTATGGCTGAAACAAGCCCGGGAAGCAACTCTCTTAGCACGGCGGCAGTGGAGCGGCCTGCTTCGGTTTTCTGAACGCATACGTAGCGGCCTTTTTCAGTATCAATCAGTTCAAGCTTGTTTACCGCTACTCCTGATTTTTCGGCAAATTTACGGGCGGCTACAGTGGGGCCGCCTTTCTGGTCAAATGCCACTCTCTCGGGCGGACCCATTATCCGGCTTGTTGCAGGACGCTGCCTGTCTGCGACGTTTTCAATCATAACCGCAAGGCGCCTGGGGGTCCCGTATATGCTCGCCTTACCGCATTCTATTCGCAGATTGCGCAGGCGTTCGGTAAGAGTGGCGCAAAAAGCATTAAGAGCCGGAACAATATATCCTGAAGGAAGCTCTTCTGTTCCGATTTCAATTAACAGTGGATTCATTTTTCTACCTGTAATTCTTCCTGCCGGTTGTTTAACATTGGATATCCAAGATCTTTGCGCTGACTTATATAAATTTCCGCGCAATATCGGGCCAGATTTCTTATGCGGGCTATATAACCGGTTCTTTCGGTAACACTTATCGCCCCTCTGGCATCGAGAAGATTAAAAACGTGGGAACACTTAAGACAATACTCATAGGCAGGAAGAACAAGTCCCTGTGCTGCGGTGCGACCTGACTCGGACTCAAATTTCGCAAAAAAATCAAACAGCATATCCACGTCCGCGGATTCAAAATTGTAGGTCGACTGCTCAACCTCCTGCTGGTAGTGAAGATCTCCGTAGGTAAAATCCCTGTTCCATTTCAGGTCAAACACGTTGTCCACGCCCTGCAGAAACATACAGATCCTTTCCACCCCGTAGGTAAGCTCCACTGAAACGGGATGGACCTCAATGCTTCCCGCCATCTGGAAATAGGTGAACTGGGTAATTTCCATGCCGTCGAGCCATACCTCCCAGCCCAGGCCGGAGGCTCCCAGGGTAGGCGATTCCCAGTCATCTTCCACGAACCTGATGTCATGCTCCAGGGGATAAACCCCTAGAGCTTTTAAGCTCTTTAAAAACTGGTCCTGCACGTCTCCGGGGGAAGGCTTTAAAATCACCTGAAACTGGTAGTAGTGCTGAAGCCGGTAAGGATTGTCCCCGTAACGGCCGTCTGTGGGACGGCGCGAAGGCTGGGCGTATGCCACATGCCACGGCTCCGGGCCAAGGGCGCGCAGCAGGGTCGAGGGATGAAAGGTCCCCGCCCCAACCTCAATATCATAAGGCTGGACCAGCACGCAGCCCTTGCGCGCCCAGAAACGCTGCAAAGCCAGTATCACGTCCTGTACATACATTTTTAAATATCCTGGTTTGAATTTATGTTACAAATAAAACACTCTTGAGCGCAGGGGGCTTTCTTACCGCAATAACATCAGGCTGTATAAGAAGCTTTTCACAGTTCTCTCAGATGCAAGCTTCAAATAATAAATCACTGAACCTGTTACTGCTGCAATTGGCTTTTAACCCCCTGTGCATCCACCCCTGCATCAAGTATTTTCACCCCGGTGCGCCGGGCTGCAACAGCTGACCATTTTTTGCGCAGCCGAGAAATGTCTTTGGCAGAACCAAGAGCCCATATACACCCGCCGCCGCCGGCGCCGGCAAACCTTGCTCCGCAATTTCCCGCAACAGCGGCTTCTATCAGCTCTGCGCCGGCTTCTTCCACCACCCGTGGTGTGATACCTCGGCGAATCTCTGTTTCACGATTCATATACCTAATGGCCGAATCATAATCGCGGCTTGAAAAGGCATTTACAAATCTCTTTGAAATATCCGCAATTTCCGACCACTCCACGCGATCCTTTCCTGCCAGAAACCTGCGTATCCATTCGCCGTTTATATCCACGGACTCATGAGGCACGCCGCAGTAAGCCACAAGTATCCTGTCATTTAACCCTGCTGTTTCTTTCCGGTCAAGCAGTTTCCGCCTCCGCCATTCTAACCTTCCCGCCTTTTCTTCCCAAAGCCAGGCATTTACCCCTCCATATGCAGCTGCAAGCTGATCCTGCATGCCGCATGGAACGCCTGCAATACTTTCCTCTATTCCGTGGGCCAGAACCGGTATAACATCAATGCCCGGACAATTAACCCCGGCGGCCTCAAACAGGGCGAAGTATGCTCCCGCAAGGGCAACCACAGCAGAAGAAGACCCCCCAAGGGCGCTTCTGGGAGGAGAAGCGGAATCCGCCCTGATTAAAATTCCGTCAATGCCGAAATACGCGGCGACAGCAAACATAAGGCCCAGGGGATGATCAAAGGGCGCCTCTTCCAGGCTGTATTCAGCAGGAGAAAATCCGGTTGATTCCGCCCGAACCATCCCAGACCTCCAGGGCTGCAGGGAAACCCGGGTGCGCATGTCAAGGGCTATATTAAAAGTGCACGGTTTAAGATGCGCCATGGGATAAAACAGGCTGGATATATCAAGAGTTCCTCCCATGTCGATCCTGCAGGGTGCTGAGGCTTCAATCCGGTATTGCCCGAGCTTCTGCTGAACTCTTTGTTTTATTGCCTGATGCGCCCTCTCCGACATTTACTCACCGCCTGCGCAACTGCTCAAGGATCTTAAGGCTCCGGGGTATCCGGCCGAGATAATAGGGAACAAAGGATTCCATTGCAGCCTGGGCCTCCCTTATGGATTTTTGCGTAAACCGCAGTCTTTGAAGTTTTTTAAATTCGTTTTCACGTATCCAGCAAAGCTGCTTGACAGTGCCTTTTGAAATCGGCAGCCGGGTTCGGGACTCGCCTGCCGCACATCCTTTGCACACAATACCGCCCTTTTCAAGATCAAAAACAACCTCTCCGGCGGAAATTTCGTCCAAAAATTTTCCGCATTTACAACAGGAATCAAGTTTCGGCGCATAGCCGGCAATGCTTAAAAAACGGATCTGGAAAATAATGCTTGTTTCAGCCGGGCCTGCCGGGCCAAGATCCAGGCTGCCGAGCGCATCATAGAGTAACCGGTAAATATCAGGCTGTGACTTCCATTCCTCCATCCATCCGTTTACAACTTCTGCCCAGTACCCGGCGTAAAGCGTTTTATACACATCAGCCCGAATCCCTGCAAAAGGAGACTGCATGGATGCCTCTTTCAGTATAGGCATAGATCCTCTGGTGGGACCGCACACGAGTTCAAGCCCGGTAAAAGGCTCCAGCAATCCTGAAAATCTCTTTTTGCTTTTCTTGGCATTCTTGGCGATCACGGAAATCTTGCCCTTATCCAGGGTTAGAAAAACAACTATCAAATCATAATCCCCGTGATCTATCCTGCGCAGCAGGATTGCCGGAGTGGAGAACCCGGACATAGCTTAAATTCCGAGAAGCAGTGTGGCAAGCTGGAAATAAAAGAAAACAGCGACGATATCTATGGATGAGGTCACAAACGGCCCGGTGGCAACAGCAGGGTCCACCCCGATTCTGGCAAAAAGCATGGGAAGCAGAGAACCTATGAGCGCAGCCACAGACATTGAGACCAGCATACCCGCCGAGACAGCCACACTGAAGCCTATTACGCTATACTGGGCCTGAGCCAGGACGGCCAGCAGAAATCCGTATATCACCCCCAGCAGCACTCCCACGGCCAGTTCCTTTCCGACCACAAGCCACAGATCATGCATATGAATACGGCCTGTTGCAAGCCCCCGAACCACGATGGTTGAAGACTGTATCCCCACATTTCCGCCCATGCCCATGATCACGGGAATAAATGCAGCAAGATAGGAAATCTTCTGGAGACTGGCTTCAAAATAGCCTATCACGAAAATTGCTATCACACCGCCGACACAGCTTGCAAAAAGCCAGGGAAGCCTGATGCGTATGCTTCGAAGAACCGACTTTGTTTCAACAAATTCCTCGCCGACGCCGGCCATCTTCAAAATGTCCTCTGTGGCCTCTTCCCGGAAAATATCAATAACATCATCCACAGTTACAAGCCCCACCATACGGTGTTCCGAATCAACCACCGGTACAGCCAGAAAGTTGTAACGGGCAACAATCTTTGCCACCTCTTCCTGGTCCATATCAGTGGTTACTGAAATCGCCTCTGTTGACATGAAATCTTTAAGCGGAGTCTCGGGCCGGACCAGCACGAGCTGCCTTAAGGAACATACCCCGGCCAGTCTCTGGTTTTCATCCACCACATAGATATAGAAGGGCATTTCAATGTCTTTGTATTCCTTGGACTGCAGGGTAGTGATGACCTCGCCTGCTGTCATATCCTCGGGCAGGGCGATGAAATCCGGAATCATGATTCCGCCCGCAGTATCATCAGGATATTTCAGAAGGCTCTCAACATCCTCGCCGCCTTTTGTCCTGATCCTTTCAAGGACCTCGTCTGCCTGTTCCTGGGGCAGGCTCTTGATAAAAGCCGCAGCGTCATCAGAGGGCATTTCTCCAAGGATTTCAGCAAGCTCTTCTATGCTTAACCCCTCGATTATTGAAAACACGATGTCTTCATCAAGCTCGCTCAGGATCACGCCCTGCTGCTGCCTGTCTTCAATCAGCCTGAAAAGCTGTCGTCTTTGTGAAACCGACAGTACTGGAAACACGGTTGAAATATCAGCCGCATGAAACCTGCTTATAATCTTTTTGAGCCTGGCATTTGATCCCCGACGCAAAAGGCGCTTTATGGTTTCAATGAGTATGTAGTTGCGCTGGTTTGTCATTTTCCGCTCTTAGATCCTTCTGACAGAACGATTTCCGGCTGCTGGCCGGACTCGGCTGTAATATCAACAGGTTCACCGTTAAAATTAATACTTACAGAAGCCGGGTCGTTTATTGAAATCCGGAAACTGCTTCGGGCTGCCAGCTCCAGATAATCTTTCGGATCAAGCCTGTATTTTTCAGACCTCCGTCCGTCTACGCTTATACTTATAATTGTCTCTGAAGTCGCATTAACGGAAAGTACCTGCAGATCAGAATCGGTACCAGTCCTCAATTTTTCGGACCCTGAATTTCCATTCTCCGCACCATCCGATGTATTGCCGGCTTCAAAATCTATTTCCCGGCCCGCTTGTTCCTCCTGCACTCCTGCACCCGTCCCATTTGGGCGCATTGCAGCATCATTGACCAGGCCGGTTCCATACAGTGTACCAGCCATAACCACCCCCAAAACCCCAATGGCCAGACCCGCTCTGATCAGGTTTCTTTTTCCCGACCTCAACGCATCTCTCTCAAGCCGAAGAGCCCTGGCCCGGGCTTCCAGGTCTGATTTATAGCGCCCGATAATATCTTCCGGATCCACACCTACGGCTTCGGCATAGGCCCGGAGAAGCCCTTTTGCATAGACCTCCTCGGGCATCCCGGCAATATCTTCCGCCTCAATTAATTCCAGCTGGCGGGTGGGCACGCAAATCTCGGCTGACAGATCCTTAAGGGATATCCCCTGATTTTCCCGTATGGCTTTTAAATAGCGGCCAAAGGACAATGTAGACGCCGCCCTTTCAGCGGATTATTTGTATATGAGATTCTTCGCGAAGCGATTCCAGCCAGTTGCTGTATTTTTTATTCACCATCTGCTCATAGAGCTTGTCTGCTATTTCATCTGAAACCTTTTCCAGGGGTTGTGGCGGTGTGGTTGTCATGTCTTCCACATAAAAAATCTGAAACCCCTGATCTGTCTCCACGACTTCGGAAAGCTCTCCTTTTTCCAGGTCCCTGACCGCAGACCTGATGTTTGGGGAAAGATCTTCGAGCGCGAACTTTCCTAGTTCTCCGCCGTCGGAGGCATTCGGTGCTTCGGAAAACTTTCTTGCCAGCTGCTTAAAGGATTCCCCTTCATTTAATTTAGATATAATGAGCTGCAGCCTGGCATATATATCATTTTCTGTCTCCCCGCCCCCTGATTGCGGAGGATTCAAAAGGATATTGCGAAGTTCATATTTAACCTCGCCTCCGAATTCTTCAGGATTTGCCTCGTAATAACTACGGATATCCTCGTTGGTTACCACGATATTGGACTTGATCTTCCGGTTTACTAGCCGGCTGCGCAGTATCTGCCGCCTGATCTCCCCGCGGTATTCCTCCATTGTCATTCCCTGCATCTGCAGGGCATTGCGAAGATCCTCGTCAGTATACCCATTCCTTTCTTTTACCTGTTCAACAGCATTATCCACATCGCTTTCACTCACCCTTATTTCCGCCTCCTGAACCTGCTGGTCTGCCAATTCCTGGTTTATAAGCTCATCTAACATCTGCTCACGGGCCTCGAATAATTCCTCTTCAAGCCCCTCCCCGGAAAGCCCCTGGGATTTGAGTCGTTGTTTTACAGGCTCAAGGTTTTTTTCCAATTCCCGCAGCCGGATAACATCATCGTTTACCACGGCAACCACCCTGTCCACCAACTGGCGTGCGCCAGCCTCAAAAGGCACAACAAGAAGAATACATACAGCGACAAGAAACGGGCACATTTTTTCTCTGCAGAAACCAACCATATAAAACACCTCTTTCTTCGATATATAAAATTTTTAATTATTAACATATGTTGCAATTTCCATCAATATCTTTTTGGCCTGGTTCATCAGGCCGTTAATTCCGCCGGTCCTTGCCATTCGCACATAAAGTGAATGATCGGGTGTAAACCGGTAAAAATCAGGATTTTTTGCAATGAGTTCCAGTATACCGTGCGGATTTTTTTGGTGCATCTCTGAAAATGACATGCTCATGACATCGTGTGTGAGGTCAAGCCTTTTTACGCCGGCTCTTGCCGCCAGTATTCTCAACATTATTTTAAGCAGAAGGTTTACCGCCTCTTCCGGCAGATCTCCGTACCGGTCTGCAAGCTCGGTACGGAAATCCGAGACCTCTTTTAACTCGCCCATCCTGGCAAGCCGCCGGTAGGCAGCCATGCGCTGGTTAATATCAGGCATATAGGATTCGGGAATATAAACAGACACGGGAATATTTATTTCCGGCTCCAGTGGCTCTGCCACCTCTTCGCCCTTTAACCTGCTTACGGCCTCTTCCATGAGCTTTAAAAACATGTCATATCCGACTGCTGCAATATGCCCTGACTGTGAAATGCCCAGGGCCGATCCGCCGCCCCGTATCTTTAAATCATTTAATGCAATCTGAAATCCCGCGCCAAGGTCGCTGTGCTCCATCACCACCCTGAGGCGCTTTTGTGCATCTCTTGACATGGCCGCCTCCCTGGGAACTATCAGGTAGGCATAGGCTTGGGTCTCGGCCCTTCCCACGCGCCCGCGGAGTTGATAGAGCTGGGCCAGGCCCATGCGGTCTGCGCGGTTTATAATCATTGTGTTGGCATTTGGAATATCAAGGCCCGATTCAACAATAGTGGTGGAGACCAGCATATCGATTTCCCGGTTGATAAACTGATACATGACTTGTTCGAGTTCTTCTTCGGCAAGCCTTCCGTGAGCTACTCCCATGCGCACCTCTGGCACCATTTCCTTGATTCGCCTGGACATGTTCCATATTGTATTGATATTATTGTGTACAAAAAAGATCTGCCCGCCTCTTTCCATCTCGCTTCTTACGGCCTCGGAAATCACGGCCGGATCAAATTCGCTGATATATGAAATAATGGGCTGGCGAAGCTCCGGAGGCGTGGTAATAACACTTATATCACGCACACCGAGCATGGACAAATGAAGGGTCCTGGGAATCGGGGTTGCAGTCATGGAAAGCACGTCAACCGTGCTTCTCATCCTTTTCAACTTTTCCTTGTGCTTTACCCCGAAACGCTGCTCCTCGTCTATGATGATCAGGCCGAGCTCCTTGAATTCAACATCTTTCTGAAGCAGCCTGTGAGTACCGATGATAATATCAAGCCTGCCTTCGCACAGCTCTTTAACAATCTCCTTCTGTTTCTTTTTGCTGCGGAACCGGCTCAAACTTTCAATATTAACAGGATAGCGTTCAAAACGTTCTGTGAAAGTTCTGTAATGCTGTTCAGCCAGAAGGGTTGTAGGCACCAGCACCGCCACCTGTTTTCCGTCGTTGACAGCCTTGAATGCCGCTCTCAGGGCGACCTCTGTTTTACCGTATCCCACATCCCCGCAAATCAGCCTGTCCATCGGGGCAGAAGACTCCATGTCCGCGGCCACCTCTGAAATAGCCCTTAACTGGTCCGGGGTTTCCTCATAGGGGAAACCCGCCTCAAAATCCTTGTAATAACTGTCAGGGGAGCTGAAGGAATGGCCTCTTCTCACTTTGCGTTCCGCATACAGATCGAGCAGTTCGCCTGCAATCTTTTCAACCGACTTTCTGGCCCTTGCCTTTACTCTGCCCCAGGATGTTCCGCCGAGCCGGTCAATCACGGGGACGGCTCCGTCAACCCCCATGTATTTCTGCACCATGTCCATACGGTCAACAGGCAGAAACAACCTGTCTCCGCCCCTGTATTCAAGCACCAGGAAATCGCTTGTAATTCCTTCCACAGTGATTTTTTCAAGGCCCAGGTATTTTCCGATGCCGTGATCCGAGTGAACAACCAGGTCACCCGCTTTGAGCTCCGCGAAGTCAAGCAGTGCGGACTGCACCGGCTGACGGTTCTCTCTTCTGCTTCTCTGCTTGACCCTGGTGCCGAAAATCTCCCTGTCGGTTATTACGGCAAGACGCTGTTCCGGCCACACAAAGCCGCCGGAAAGTCTTCCGATACAAATAGCAGGAGATCCTTCAGATAAATGCATCTCTGAAACCGATTCAATGACTTTCGGCTCAATACCGTAGCCTTCGGTAAGATCAAGCAGTCTTTCGGCCTGTGCCTTGCTCCTGCAGACCATAAGTGTTGAACATCCGCTTATGCGGTTGTTTTCCACCCAGTCTGCAAGGGGTTTCAAAATCCGGTCCCCGCTCTTTACCCCACGAAGGGTGCTTTCTATATTCGAGTTGTCCCGTACTCCGAGTTCAAAAATCCCCTCATCACCATGAAACCCGCTTTCCGACAAACCGACCCCGACAGGATGAAAACCAAGACACTGCCGGGATTCAACCATGGTTTTTGCTGTCTGCCACTCCTGGTAAATCTGCTCCGGAGGCACGCACATGCGGTTGTCCCGGCATGCTGAAACATAATTCTGCGCTGCCAGATCCTCTTTTTTGACTGCGGCTTTCTCAATGCCGGGCGCATCATATTCAACAATTAATGTCCTGTCTGAAAGATAGTCAAACACAGTATCCGGCCTGGGATAGATCAATGGCAAAAGGCTTTCAATTCCTGCAAACACCCCTTCGTTTCGCAGCCTATTCACAAACTCATCCTCTGCAGCCCGATCCAGCCCGGCATTGATCCGCTGGGTTCTTGCCCGGTCAAGAACTTCGCTAACCTGGTGTTTGTATAAAATCGCCTCCCTTGCCGGAAGTACAACCGCTTCGCTTACAGACCCTGTCTTTCTCTGGGTTGAAGCGGAAAAAAACCGCATGGATTCCACGGTCTCTCCGAAAAATTCTATTCGCAGCGGATCGTCGTACATAGGTGAGAATATATCCATTATGCCGCCGCGGATGCTGTATTCTCCGGGTTCTTCGACCATGGCCGTATGCGCGTATCCTCCGGCGTTAAGTTTTTCAACCAGCCTGTCGCGGTCCGTTTCCTCGTTTACCATCAGCAACTCCGCATAATCGCACAGCTCCTGTCTCGGAATAATTCCCTGAAGAAGGGTTTCAACCGGGGCTACCACGATTGCCGGGATATCTGCGCCCGCCGCCATCTGATAAAGAATCCTTATACGCCTGGCAGCAGTCTCGTTATGGTAGGCAACCCTCTTAAACGGTAAAATATTGTAGGGCGGAAACAGATATACGGGCAGTGCGTCATCGGTCCCCGAAAAAAAGTCCAGGTCCTGTACAAGGCCCTCTCCTTCGCTTATACCGGAGACCACTACAAACACGGGCCGCTTTAGCCTTCGGCTGATATGCGACAGCATATAAGCCCTTTCCGCGCCTACTGCCCCGGTGCATGAAACCCTGCCCGCACCCTGTTCCAGCATTTCATATACAGCCTGGACAGGGCCTGCTTCCTGTGGTTGCGCTTTTAAAGACAATGATTTATATTTTTTCATACTTATAACCGGTTTCCGGATTCGTGCCCGGCATCAACATGCTGTAATCAGCCAAAAACGGCTTGACCGCTGCGGGCTTTCTGTGATATCTGTTCAGTTTATCCCGTTTTGTTTCGCCGACGTAGCTCAGCAGGCAGAGCAGCTCACTCGTAATGAGCAGGTCAGCGGTT
>JBKHFD010000046.1:0-14968 GCA_046540355.1 Desulfobacterales bacterium | reverse complement strand
TCCGGGCTGTTCCTCCATATCTTCCGGCGGGTTGCAGCCCATTGTGATACCCATCATTGTAATGATTGCAAGGATTGCAAGAAAACGTTTTAGCATGATTGACCTCCTTTGCTGTTTTTATAAAATTGTTTTAAACTACATATTTTCGATCTTTTCTTTCAGTTCCGAATCGTTTTGGACGGCCATGCTGATTTCGTTGTAAGTCTGTACATCAAGGCCGATGTCCTTTATGGCATCAACCATCTGCTGGGCGTATTTGTCCTGAAGTTCCCGGGCTTTTTCATTGTCTTCCACGCCGCTTAGTTCATCGGAATACTCGTCCCTTATTTCGGCAACCTCTTCTTGAGCCTCGGCGAATTTTTCAAGATCTCCATCGCTGAAATCTTCGGCAGTTTTCTCAGGTTCCTCGTAATCGTATTCCTTTTGCTCTTTCTGCTGTCCCTTATCCTCTGCCGCTGCAGGGGCGGCAATAAAGAAGCACAGGGCAACTGCAAGCGCAAGAAATTTCCAGAGTACGGTTTTGTTTTGCATGGTTTTTGCTGGCATTAGAATACCTCCTTTTGAATTTTAATTTTAAGGGTTGCAGTCTTAAATTTTGTACTGGTTCGATTTTCGTTTTCATTAATGCATGCAGCATGCCAAAATTTGCAATGGGGGATTTGTTTTTTTAAGATTTTGATTTTATAATCAATTTAGTTGTTCACTCAATAGTCTTGAAAAAATATAGAAACAGTGACAAAATGTCACATGTGCAAATATGACAAAGGAGGTTTTTCTTTGTGGACTTCATTTTTTAACCGGTTCAGCTTGCGCTCGGTTCTTATATTATACGTGATTGTCCCCATTTTGTTCGCCATGGCTGCAGGAACCTGGTTCGGACTAAGAACCGTGGAGCAGGCGGTCGAAGCCCGGCTTCAGGGTGATATTCAGCTTGTGGCAAGGGCTATCCGTCTGCCGGTAAGCTACAGCCTGGAAAAGGACAGGTTCGAGAGCTTAGCCCAGGCTCTCCAGTCGGTTTTCCATATAGGAAGGGTCTACGGGGCGTACGTTTATGATGACAGAGGGCGCAGGATTGCCGCAGTAGGGGCGGTTGAACCCGAAGGCCGGGAGGATGACCTGCAGAAGGTACTGGAAGGCGGCCAGAGGAAGGGAGAGTACGAGAAAATAAAGGGCCGCAGGGTTTACTCCTATTTTGTCCCACTGTTTGACACCTCGGGCAGAGCAAACGGCCTGCTTCAGATTACCCGCAAAAAAAGCGACATAGAGAGTTATATTCATATGCTAAGGATCCGTGCCCTTGCTGTAACCGCTGCAACAGCGCTGGTTATTTCGGTGCTGGTATTATTTGGGTTCTACAGGGCGGCGGGGCGCTATTTTACGAAGATGACCCGCAGCATGGCACAGGTGGAGGCCGGGAACCGGGCCCACAGGGCGAGTACGGCAGGTCCCAGGGAAATAGCCTCCCTGGCCCGGTCGTTAAATAAAATGCTAGACAGTGTCGACAACTCGGAAAAGGAGCTTGAAAAAAAGCGCAAAGAGCGTCAGGAGCTTGAAAAAAAGCTTCGGCAGAACGAGAAAATGGCGGCCCTGGGACAACTGGCCGGCGGCGTGGCTCATGAACTGGGAGGTCCGCTGTCCCTTGTTGACGGCAAGGCGCAGCGCTGCCTCAGGGATTCCGATATAGGCGAATTCCATAAGAAAAGCCTTCAGGATATCCGCAGGCAGGTGGATCGGATGAACGACATTGTGCGCCAGCTTCTTGATTTCGGAAAAGGCTCCATGGGGCAGAAACGGTTGTTCAGGGCTGATAAGCTTGCTGAATCTTCTGTTTTGACAGCCAGTAAAGAAGCCGGGGGCAATGCGGAATTTTTCACAAAAGGAACAGATCCCGTACCATTTGTTTATGTTGATCCCACGCGTTTTGAGCAGGCTCTGACCAATCTTTTGCGAAATGCTGTCCAGGCAGGCGGAGCCGGCCGCGTAAAGCTTGAATGGGGATACGGAGAAGACGGCAATATGTTTTTTTCAGTGGAAGATGACGGGGAGGGAATTGATGAGGATATAAAGTCCAGGATTTTTGAGCCGTTTTACAGTACGCATAAAAACGGCAAAAATACCGGTCTCGGACTTTCAGTTGTCCATGGAATAGTAAGGGAGCATGAGGGCTCGATCCATGTGTTTGACTCTGAGCTCGGAGGCGCCGGCTTCAGGATCGTGCTTCCTTCCCACTCTGAAGAAAAAAGGAATTTGAATCATGAACGGAGCAATGTCTGAGCAATTAAATGCAAAATTTTTTGAAAACGACAAAGAGCGGATCCTTTTAGTCGAAGATGACAAGGGCTTGGCCGGACTCCTCTGCGAGGAGCTCGAAGATGCGGGCTATCGGCCTGCAGAAGCTTCTTCTGCCGAAGAGGCCGAAGAGTTGCTTAAAACATGGGAGCCTGATCTCGTGATCAGCGACCTGCGTCTGCCCGGACAAGACGGAATGGCTCTTTTAAACCGCGTAAGGGAGCTTTATGCCCAGCCCGGTTTTCTTATAATAACCGCTTTCGGCAGCATACCCCAGGCAGTTGAGGCCCTTAAATCCGGGGCGGACGATTTTCTGGCAAAGCCTCTGGACCTGGAGCATTTCCGGCTCAGCGTGCAACGCATTCTGAAAAACAGGAGGCTTCAAAAAGAGGTGCGCCGATTCAGGGATCTGATGACAAACCATGGTTTCTGCGGAATGATAGGAAGAAGCCGTAAAATGAGGGTTATGTTTGATCAGATACAGGAAATCGCCGGGGCCCAGGGGCCTGTGTTGATACTGGGGGAAAGCGGCGTGGGAAAGGAGCTTGTAGCCAAGGCGATTCATGACTTGAGCCCCAGGAGCGGGGCTCCCTTTCTTGCCGTCAACTGCGCGGGCATACCCGCGGAACTGCTGGAAAGCGAATTTTTCGGACACGAGGAAGGTGCGTTTACCGGCGCGGTAAAAAAGCGGCAGGGAATTTTCCAGCGCACCCACCAGGGTTCACTGCTTCTCGACGAGATCGGGGAGATGCCATACAGGCTCCAGTCCAAGCTGCTGCGGGTGCTCCAGGACGGAACCTTTCTTCCCGTGGGCGGCAGCAGTGAGCGGCAGGTTGATGTGCGGATTATCTGTTCCACGAACCAGGAACTCGAGGGGCGGATAGCTTCCGGTGAATTCCGCCAGGATCTTTTTTACCGCCTCGAGACCTTCAGCATCACGGTGCCTCCGCTAAGGGAGCGCAAGGACGATATCCCGCTTATGGCGACCCATTTTTTAAACCGCTATTGTCTTCAGATGGGAAAGGAAATCCAGGGTTTGACTTCCGAGGCTCTTCATATGCTCGGCAGCTACTCCTTTCCCGGAAATGTAAGGGAGCTGCAAAACATTATCGAAAGAGCGGTTACGTTCTGCCACGGCAAGCATGTGGATGTGGATCATCTGCCCACAAGGATCCGCCAGTACGACAACGGTTCCATAGAATCCACCGGCGGGTCCACGGATAAAATGCTAAACGGGTTTCTCCAGGAGCAGGAGATGCTGCCCACGCTCCAGGATCTTGAAAAACGCTATATAGAATACGTGCTTGAAAAAACCGGAGGCAACAAGCGGCGGGCCGCGGCTCTTCTGGGGGTGAGCAGAAGAACCCTGTATCGTAATATTGGCGGCTCGGCGGACTCGAATTGAATGGCTGTTTTACCGGAACCTCGATACCAAAGTAAACCAGGGAGAAAAAAATGGCAGGTATTCTTTTTTCGCTAATCACCGCCATGTCCTGGGCGGGCAGTGCAGTAATAAACAAGTTTCTGACCACGCGGATAGATATTCTTTCTATTAACACGCTTCGGCTTTGGGTGGGCGCCGTGGTCCTGGTAGTAATTGTTCTGGCTGCCGGAAGGCTCCAGACGCTGTTTAACATTCCTCTTGATCAGGTGCTTTTTATATGCGCGGCCGGCCTTATTTCATTTAGCATCGGAGATACCGCCTACATAAAAAGCCTCAGTTTTATAGATGTTTCCAGGGGATTTCCGATAGCACAATGTACATTTCCCGTGCTTACAATGATTGTGGCGATTTTTTTCCTAAAGGAACCGTTTTCCGCGATCAATATACTCGGGGGCTTTCTGGTGGTGGGCGGGGTCTACATAGTTGTGGTTTTGGGAGGAAGAATTCCCGCGGCTTCGGCTGCTCTCAGGAAAGCCGATGCAAGGGGAGTGCTTCTGGCATTCATGGCTGCTGCATCCTGGACCAGCGGGGCCACTCTTTTAAAGCTCGGGGTAACCGGGGTAGACCCCCTTGCGGCCGCTGCTGTGCGAATACCTGTTTCTGCTGCCGGGCTGACCATTTTCCTATTGAGCCGGCAAAAGGGAACCGTACTGCAGTTTAAGCGCTACGGCTTCTACAATATATCCCTTGCCGGAGGCGGCGGCGTGCTAAGCTACGGCGTGGCATCTGTTGCACTTGTTGTCGCCATGCAATTGATCGGGGCGGGCAAAACAGTGCTGATCACTGCCATAGCCCCGGTATTGATACTGCCCCTCTCAATTCTTATTTTAAAGGAACGTCCCAAGCGGGTGACCATCCTGGGAGTATTTACCGGAGTTCTCGGCCTGATTTTCATAAGCCTTAACCCGTGATAGGCAGGGCATCACCCCCGGCTTTGAAGCCGGAATTTTATTTGCACAGCTCGTTGATTATCCGTGGAAACTGCTTATCTTAAAAGAAGAATCCATTGGTGAAAGTGAAAGAAAAACATATCGTTGAAAAAGAAGATACGATTTTACATGGCTTCAATAACGGCATTATTTGCAATGTTTGCCGCAGGTACGGCATTTACCGGGCAGGAGGAGTCGTCGACAATGACTGATAATCAAAGCAGGGGCCGATACGAGCTGGCCACCTTTGCAGGGGGATGTTTCTGGTGCATGGTTCCGCCCTTTGAGAACGAAGACGGAATAATAGATATCGTTTCCGGCTACGCGGGCGGCAAAGTTGAAAATCCGTCTTACAACGATGTGGCAGGAGGTTCAACTGATCACGTGGAAGCCGTTCAGATCAGGTTTGATCCGGATGTTATCGACTATCAGAGGCTGCTTGAAATTTACTGGCCCCAGATAGACCCTACAGACGAAGGTGGATCATTTGTGGATCGGGGAGCCCATTACCGGTCAATAATTTTTTATCACAATGACTTGCAGAAACAAAAAGCTGTAGCCTCAAAGCAGGAGCTTGAGAAATCCGGCCGGTTTTCAAAGCCGATCAGGACGGAAATCCGCCCTTTTACCACTTTTTATTCCGCAGAGGACTATCACCAGGATTTTCATCTGAAAAACCCCGCCAGGTACAAGAGCTACCGTCATAATTCCGGGCGGGACCGTTTTATAAGGCAGCACTGGGAGAATGCGGATAAAAAGTTTCAACGGCCTTCCGACGATCAACTAAAAAAGATGCTGACGCCTTTGCAGTTTCAGGTCACACGCGAAAACGGCACCGAGCCGCCCTTTGACAATGAATACTGGGACAACAAGGATGAGGGAATATACGTGGATATTATTTCAGGGGAGCCGCTCTTTTCGTCAATTGACAAGTTTGATTCCGGCACCGGGTGGCCCAGTTTTACCAAGTCTGTTGAAAAGGGCGCCCTTGTGGAAAAAAGGGACAATTCCTTGTTTCTCGGGCCGCGAACCGAAGTGAGAAGCCGGAAGGCTGATTCTCACCTGGGTCATGTATTTGAAGACGGGCCGCCTTCCACGGGCCTGCGCTACTGCATCAACTCCGCCGCCCTGCGGTTTGTCCCGGCAGAGGATCTTGAAAAGGAAGGCTACGGAAAATACAGGGATCTGTTTGAATAAGCCGGGTTTTTAAACCGTTTTTCCCGCAGGGCCCAACCGCGGGCGAAGTTCGTAATACCGGTACAAGCGGGCCAGTGCACGGGCGGCACGGCTTGCCGAGGCAAAGGCCGCATATCCCGCACCGCCGAAAGCCGCCCGCATGGCCGCACCCTCGGCCGCCAGTTCCGGATCCCCTCCCTCGGAATCCACGATTAGAACAACCGGCTTCTGACCATGCCGGGCTTTGAGCACTTCTATGGTTTGCCCGGTAATATCCGGGCGGTCATCCATGTGAAAGGCATTGCGTGCAATAAGCCGGTCAGCAGCTATTATGGAGATATTCTTTTCCTCTTCGGCCATATCTATAAGGTTGCCCAGGCATTCCGGATCGCTGAAGACCAGCCACAGATCCAGCGGATTGCCGGCAATTGAGCCTGCCGCCGGAACTAATTCCCTTAATCTTTCCATGGTCTTTTCGCTGAGCCCTGGAACGGGCAGGCCCTCCCGCATAAATATGTCTCCGTATGTCACGCCCGTACCCCCTCCCCCGCTTAGAACAAAAACACCGCCTGGGGGCGGCTGGCTTACAAAAGAAAATGCCATGAGCGCATCCACCCATTCGTCCATGGTGTGCACCTGAACCATGTTGGCCTGTCGGATAACCGCGTCCCAGACAGCGGAACTGCCCGCCAGTGCACCGGTGTGGGAGGTTGCAGTTCTGGCGCCGGCCTCGGTTTTGCCTCCTTTCAGGATTACAACGGGTTTGCGCAAGCCTGTTTTGCGGGCAAGCTCCAGGAGCCTGCTTCCGTCTGAAACCCCTTCCAGGTAAATTCCTATCACCTTTATCTTGGGATCGCTTCCAAAGGCTTCCAAAAAATCCAGCGCATCAAGCACGCTGCCGTTTCCCACGCTGACCGCTTTTTCAACCCCCAGGCCCAGGGAGGCTGCATATTCTGTCAGCCGTTGTGTCATGCCCCCGGACTGGGAGATAATTCCCAACGGCCCGGCAATTCCGGGAATTGCACCCCAGGCGGTCAGCCGGGCTGCCGGCCGGTAAGGCCCCATGCAGTTTGGCCCGATCAGTAGTACGTCGTAATGTCTGCATGCCGAGATCAGATCGTAGGTGAGCTGCTGTCCCTCAGGAGTCCCTAGTTCATCAAATCCGGCGCTTAAGAGATGCACGTGGCGTGCACCCTTTTCGGCGCACTCTTTTATCAATGCGGGAACCCTCTGGGCGGCCACGGCAATTATGACCAGGTCCGGAGTCTCTGGAAGGGATGCCACGTCCGGCCATGCCTTAACCCCCAGTATATTGCCGGCCTTGGCGTTTACGGGATAAAGCCGGCCCTGGTAGCCTGATTCGAGGAACTTGCGCATAAAGCTAAGTCCCCCAAGTCGCTGTCCTGAACGGGAAACCCCGATAAGGGCTATGCTTTTTGGATTGAAGAATTTTTCCATGTCTTGCGGGGTCAGGTGCATGGGTTGTTGCCCCTCCTTTCAGTCCATTATTGCCACGGCCCTTACCCAGCCCGCGGATGCATTTCTGATTTTTACGGGAAAGCATGCCACCGTGAATCCGTGGGGCGGCAGCGCTTCCAGGTTGCTTAATTTTTCCATCTGCCAGTAAGGAATCTCCCGGCCGGCCTTGTGCCCTTCCCATATGATGGATGGATCGCGGGTTTCTTCCCAGCGTTTAGCCGTCAGGTTAAAGGGCGGGTCCCATGACCAGGCATCGGTTCCCACCACCCGTATTCCGCGCCGGGTAAGATACAGGGTGGCCTCCCTGCCCATTCCGCATCCCTTGTCAACATAGCCTGGTTTACCGAAAAACGCCCCCGCGCTTGTATTGACCAAAACTATATCAAGCGGTTCCAGCTCGTGGCCGATACGTGCGAGTTCATCTTCGATTTCGGCGGAGCTTACCACATGGCCGTCGGGCAGGTGTCGGAAGTCAAGCTTTACCCCGGGGCGGAAGCAATAATCAAGCGGGGTCTCCTCAATAAACTGCGCCCTTGTGCTGCCGTTATCAGTGGTGGAATGAAAATGCCAGGGCGCGTCCATATGCGTGCCGTTGTGGGTGGACAGCTCCAGTTTTTCTATGGCCCAGCCCTCGCCGTCGGGCAGGTCTTGTTTTTTTAAGCCCGGGAAAAACCCGGAGAGCCTGCCGGCCGTATCCTGGTGTGTGATGTAGGTTACTTGCGGGCTTCCTCCCGGATGGTCTGAGTGCTCATTATTTTCAATGTGCACAGACAGGTCGATAAAACGCCTGGGCATAATCCCTCCTGTTGTATTTTTCTGGGAATTTTCGTTGCGAGCGCATTGCCATATGTTTTAATGCTTACAAATACCACCGGGATTTATTAAAATCAATCCTGCATGAATGCTTTAATCTGCAGCTTAAATAAGGCAGAATGAATAATGTTTTGATTTGAAAGCAACAATCAGTCGATAAGGAGGGAGGCATGGAAAATTTATGGTTCGGTCTCGAGGACAAGGTTTTTGTGATAACCGGGGGCAGCCGGGGCATAGGGCTTGAGACTGCAAGAGCGCTTTTAAACCAGAAGGCAAAGGTGGTCATCTGCGCCAGAAAGCAGGATGGGCTTGAAAGGGCGCAGGAAGAGCTGCAGGGTGGCGAGAACCTTCTGGCAGTAAAGGCCCACGTTGCAAAGCAGGATGAAGTGGGTCTTTTGTTTGAAACTGCGGCGAAAAAATTCGGCAGGGTTGATGTACTGGTAAACAACATGGGAATGAATCTTCCCACCGGAGAGCTTGTTGAAACCGAATCAGGCGCGTGGCAGAAGATCATAGACTCCAACCTTACCGGCACATATCTATGTTCCAGAAAGGCGGGCAGCATGATGCGGGAACAGAAATCCGGCAGTATTGTGAGCGTCACATCCACCGCCGCCCACAGGGCCTCGCCCGGAATGAATATATACGGCATTGCCAAGGCGGGCATAGAGATGATGACCAAAAATCTTGCCTCTGAGCTGGCGCCTTACAATATCAGGGTAAACGCAGTTGCCCCCACAATGGTGAGAACCGATTTTAGCAAGCCATTCTGGTCAAATCAGGAAATTTATGACATGGTTGTAAAAAACATCCCCATGGGCAGGATCGCAGAGCCCGAAGACGTGGTAAAGCCGGTTTTGTTTCTTGCCTCAGAAGGCGCCTCCTTTATCACAGGGCAGACAATTATGGTGGACGGGGGGTCAGCCGTGGTATGAAAATAATATGGAACCTAAATTGCGTTTCAGATTTTTAAAAGCAATTGATTTGAAAGGTGAAAGAAAAGCGCGGCTCAGGTCGATGACGGCCCTCCGGCTTTACCATGTTCTGCGCGGTGGACACGGTAAAAAAGACCGGGGGCCGGATGAAACATTAATCATTCCCGTTTTTGTTCTCAGAGCCGGAAAGTTTGATTCTCGCCGGTGGCGCCTGCCCTTTTTTGTCCACCCCAAAATAAATAGTGCTATGGGGATAAGGAATCTCGATGCCCAGCTCATCAAAGCGGTTTTTCAGACGCCTGCGGAAATCACGCTCCAAAAACCATCGCCTGAAGGCAGAAGTCTTGAATCTGGTACGAATAACAACTGATGAATCTCCCAGTTCAATAAGTCCAAGGATCTGAAGCTCGCCCAGGATATCTTTTTTAAGCCCGGGCTCCTCCCTCATTTCGGCTGCCACCTGTTTGACTACTTCAATAACCTCATCAATGTTTTCCCTGTAGGCCACCCCGGGTTCCACAACCGCGTAACCAAATTCCCTGGTTTGATTGGTAATGCTACCAACCGTGCTCCAGGGCAGGGTGTGGAGATTACCGTATATATCACGCAAGCGCACGTGGCGAATGGTAAGCCCCTCGACCTGGCCGTCGTGACCGCCGAGAATTACCCAGTCTCCTATGTTAATGATGTTTTCCGCCAGAACAAAAAATCCGGTAATAACATCTTTGACTATGCTTTGAGCTCCAAACCCTATAGCAATACCCGCTATGCCGGCCCCGGCAAGAAGAGGGGCTATATTTATTCCCAGGGCGGGAAGGAGAATTAAAATTCCCACCCCCAGGAGTCCCAGTCTTGCAATATTGCGCAGAAGAGGAAGAAGGGTAAAAATCCGTCTGCTGCCTTGTGGGTCTTGTTCCAGCTCTCTTGTTTTTTTGTCAAGATAGGAATTGAGGATTTGCCAGACAAAGAGACCGGCAACAGCGACAATTATGAAGGTCAAGCCCGCGTGAGTTATCTGTGAGCCCAAGGGACTGCTGAAAAAGGCGGAAGCATCCCATCCCCAAACGTAAAATATGGCCGAGAGGCCAAGGATGCCGATGACAACTTTGCCGATCCGGCTGGCAAACTTCGATCCTGTAAAAGAGGAGGCGCGCCGGAGAAATAAATACCACAGCCCCAGGGCAAGAATAACTATAAGCAGTGTGAGAAGGCCGTTCTTCAAAAGAGTCATTGTAACTTCCGGAGAAAGCAGGAAATCTGCCAGGCTGCTTAGCTCCTCCCAGAGCAGGGATAAGATGCCTTCTGAATCGTTCATAAGTCACCTCCGGTAATAACAAACTGTCGTGGACTGTCTTTTTGGCTTTTTTTCTTTTTTGCCAGCTCATTTCGGTGCCTGCTGGATTTATAACACGATCCGGCAGTTTTGCAGTCTTCTTTTGTCATTATTTTCGGACGGGCGGGTATTGTGGAATTAAATTCAAAAAAAAAGCATCCCCTCGTTCCCGGAAGGGATGCCTTTAATGCAGATTTGCGGATCTTTAGTCTACAGTGACGTTTTTGGCTGCAGGGCCTTTTTGGCCCTGCTCTATGTCAAAGGCCACTCTGTCGCCTTCATTGAGACTTTTAAAACCGGTTGCGTTTATCCCTGAATGATGAACAAACACATCCGGTCCGTTTTCCTGCTCGATAAAACCGAAGCCTTTTTGGTCACTAAACCATTTAACAGTTCCATTTGCCATGATCGCATCCTCCTTTCATAAAATTTTTCAAGTATTTACCTGGAGGACGTATCATTTTTAAAAACCCGATGATTCCTTCAGAAAAAAATGCCCTGTGAAATACAGACAAGGCTGGCTTGATTACCTATATAATAACCTTTTTTTTATAAGAAGCAAGCAAAATATTAAAAAATATTTCTGGAGCACTAAGGGTTCGGCGCAGGCCCGGTGCAATCAGCCGCCCTTGACCCCCTTGGCGATTCTGTCGCCGATTTCCTTGTCAATATTTCTCCAGTATTGGAATGCGCGTTCAAGCACCGGCTCTGTCACGCCCTTTTTGAGGTGTCCGACAACATTGGACACCAGCCGGTCGCGCTGTGCGTCATCCATTACTTTACGCACCAGGGTGCCGGCCTGGCCCCAGTCATCGTCGTCCTTGCGCAGGGTGTAGGCAGCGCGTATAAAATCGCCGCTGGCATTCCAGGTCGCCGCCTCGGGATAGCGCTCGCCGTCAGCCTTGGGGCCGCCTTTTGAGTTGGGCGCATACACCGGATCTGACACGTTCATGACCCGCATCGCCCCGTCCTTGCTGTAGCTGTGGACCGCAGCCTTGGGCCGGTTAACCGGAATCTGCTTATAATTAACTCCCAGCCGGGCCCGGTGGGCGTCCGCATAGGAGAACAGCCGGCCGAGCAGCATCTTGTCAGGGCTGGGACCGATGCCCGGCACGAAACTGTTGGGCTCGAAAGCCGCCTGTTCTATCTCGGTGTGAAAATCCGAGGGGTTGCAGTTAAGAGTCAGCCTGCCCACTTCATGGAGAGGATAGTCTCCGTGGGGCCATACCTTGGTCAGGTCAAACGGGTTGAAACGATAGGTTTCTGCCTCCTTAAAAGGCATGATCTGCACCATAAGCGTCCAGCTCGGATAATCGCCCCGTTTGATGGCTTCAAACAGGTCACGCCTGTGGCAGTCGGGATCCTCGCCTGCCAGGCGGTCTGCTTCCTCCTGGGTAAGATTTTCGATCCCCTGATCGGTCTTGAAATGGTATTTTACCCAAAAGCGCTCTCCGTCCTTGTTGACCCACATGTAGGTGTGGCTGGAGTAGCCGTTCATGTTGCGCCAGGTCTTGGGAATTCCGCGGTCGCCCATCAGCCATGTTACCTGATGGGCCGTCTCGGGAGATAGTGTCCAGAAATCCCACTGCATGTCGTGATCACGCAGGCCGTTGTCCGCGCGGCGTTTCTGGGACCGGATAAAGTGCTGGAACTTCATGGGATCGCGTACGAAAAACACCGGGGTGTCGTTTCCCACCATGTCGTAGTTGCCTTCCGTGGTGTAGAATTTAAGGGCAAATCCGCGCGGGTCCCGCCAGGTGTCCGGGCTGCCGCGCTCGCCTGCAACTGTGGAGAAACGGATAAGCGTGTCTGTTTTCGTCCCGGGCTGAAACACGGCCGCCTTGGTATAGGCGCTTACATCCCGGGTCACCTCGAAGTGCCCGAACGCTCCGGAGCCCTTGGCGTGGGGCTGGCGTTCCGGGATTCGTTCCCTGTTGAAGTTGGCCATCTGCTCGATAAGGTAGTGGTCCTGCAGCAGGACAGGTCCGTCCGGTCCGACAGTGAGGGAGTGCTCATCGCTGCTTACCGGAATTCCTGCATCATTTGTGGTGTGTTTTTGATCTTTGTCCGCCATGGTCTTATCTCCTTGTCTAAATGAATTTTAAGGAATTAAATTGGTATCAATGATAATAAATAATTCTGATTGCATGGGTGTCAAAGAATTTGCCGGTTTGTTTTAAATAACGGAGAGACGTGTTGCGTATCTGGGATATACAGCCGGGGTACCTGAGCCGCCTGAGCCTTCTGGGCGAGCACCGCGAGCTGCATGCAGTGGTTTCTGTAATTGTTAACCGTAAAAAGGGTTATGCCGTGCATCCTGAAACATTGCGCTGGCGCGGTTACGGATGGGCGCTTGGCAAGCGGCACAGGCTGCTGGCCGAAGAAATGGCCCTGCGCGGCTACCGGGAACAGTCGCCGGTGAGGATGCCTTCCGGGGCGGGCCTCTGGCCGGAAGCTTACCTGGATGCCCCGGAATTGCAGTTTGATCTGCTGGCTGAAAAATACAAAAACGGTACCCTGGGAAGGATACCTCTGCCCGTTACAACCCAGCAGTTATGGAGCCATCACAAGTATTCCGTACTTGCGCGCGATCACGGTGCTTACCGGGAAATAGGCCGCATGGCGGCCGTGTGTAAAAAGCGTGAAAATTTCGCCCTCCTTGCCCGGCGTCTTACAGAATTGTCCCGTCGCCCGCCTTCTGCCGGCGGTATGCGAAACGCCCTGATGCATATGTGGGGACATGTCTCTCAGTATTATTGCAGTCGGGATACGGTGCCTGTTGAGAACTGGTCCATGCAGCGGTTTTTGCATGAAATCCGCAGGCTTGCCCTGGAGCACAATGAGCCTTATCTTACGGCCTCAACAGCACTTGGCGAACTGGGGGCGTGGCTGTAATCCCGCGGCAACTCCTGAGGCCGTCTGATTAAATGCGGGCAACTATTTATATATTATACAGTGCTCAAATACATTTTGTAAGAATAATTTCTGAATTTTTCGAATTATGTTTTTTCTGTATAACTCAGGATAACTTCGGAATCGTTTCCAGCGCGTATAGCCTGGAGTCCAGGAGTGCTTCGTTCCGGTAATGAACCGCTTCCTGGTAGCGTTCATCGCTGGTCATGGCAAGAAAGGCTGATACCGATGGATATTGTACAAGGAGCACTGCATCCCATTCTTCATGGCCTATAACCGGCATCTTCTGGCTGCCGTAATATATTATCCTGCCGCCGATCTCTGTTACCAGCCGTCCGGCAACTTCCGAATAACGGTTGTATAGTTCCGCCCCGCCGTCAGGTTTGAACTTGAGCAGGTTCAGCATGACGATAGGCCCGTCATGATCCATATCCCGCAACTGGCGAAGCTGTTCTCCGGTGGGTTCTATTGAAGCCATGCTCTACCTCCTTTTCTTATGTGGTCAAAAAATCATTGAGCAGCCCGGCAACCTCGTCGGGTTTTTCTTCCTGCACGAAATGCCCCGCTTCAATGGTTGCCGTCTTTATGTTCTCGAAGCATTCCTCAATATGGTTCATATATGCGGGTATAATAACCGGATCGCGGGTTCCGTGGATGTATAAGCTCGGCATGGGAAATTTTATCTGCGATAGTTCCGCCCATCTCTTTGCATCTTCGCGCATGGCACGGTAATAGGAGGCGCCTGTGGCGGGTGTGTTCTCGATTTTATAGCACCTGATATACTCCCGGATGGCATCCCCGGAGATCCTTCCTTCTTTTCCCGCTTTTCCGAAAAAGTACCTGATCCAGACATCCTCATTACCCGGTATCATTGCCTCTGCAAGCCCGGGCTGCTGCTGGAAATGCTGGTACCAAAGCGGCACGCAGTTTTTTGAGCGTATGATATCAATGGCTTCCGAGTTTCCTTTTGAATTGTTCATCACCGGGATATTTATAAGCACAAACCTTTTCACTCTTTCCGGAACCATCATGGCAATTTCCTGGGCGACAACCCCGCCCCAGTCGTGTCCCACCAGGAAAAAATCCCCCACCTCCAGTGAATCCAGAATTTCAACAACATCTTTTGCCAGTTCCACCTTGCGGTAAAGAGCCGGATCCATGGTTCGTTCGCTATCCCCGAGCCCCCTGAGGTCAGGGGCTATAACCCTTAGCTCGCTGTTTAAAAAAGGGCTTACTGCTTCCCAGCAATAAGAGCTTTCCGGCCAGCCGTGGAGCATGACCACAGGATGGCCTTTGCTGTTTCCGGAATCGCGTATACAGAATTTTCCCCTGGAAGTGGTTATCGTATTTGTTTCCATGTGTTTTTCCTCCTCAATGGCAGGGGCCTCATTTAGCCATGAAGCCACGGTGTTTGTTGGCCAAGCGTATCAACGGGATTTTGTTTTTGACATCAAAATGTATAATAGAATCAGCCCGGTGTAAAGCCTTGATTCATGCGTTTCTTGTTTTTTACAGGGACCAGGCGTTATCACTGTCCTGAATTGTTGTCCAGGTTAAGTTAAGCCCGAACCATGGGTTAATGGTTGAATACTTTAAAGAGCAGCGTCAAAATATGCTTGACTAAAGATCTATGATTATAATATTTTTACTTGTTTAT
>JBKHFD010000045.1:0-15341 GCA_046540355.1 Desulfobacterales bacterium | reverse complement strand
GCTTGCAGCTTAGTACCGGTAATGATCCGGCTTATAAGGTCCTTCCATGGGCACGCCAAGGTAGTCGGCCTGTTTTTCATTAAGCCGGGTCAGCTTTACTCCAAGGCGGGCCAGGTGCAGCCTTGCCACTTCTTCGTCCAGATCCTTGGGCAGAGTATATACCTGGTTGTCGAGCTCTTCTTCGGCCAGCTTGATCTGGGCCAGGGTCTGGTTGGTAAAGCTGTTGCTCATGACAAAGCTCGGGTGGCCTGTGGCGCATCCCAGGTTTACAAGACGTCCTTCTGCAAGCAGGATTACGGATCTGCCCGAGTTCATGTGCCACTGGTCTACCTGCGGCTTTATGGTGGTTTTTTCACAGTTTTTCTCAAGATAGCTCACCTCGATTTCATGGTCGAAATGACCTATGTTGCAGACTATGGCCTCGTTTTTCATCTGTTCCATGTGCTCACCGGTAACAACGTCGCAGCAGCCCGAGGCTGTGACAAAAATATCGGCCTTTGGGGCCATTTCTTCCATGGTGGAGACCTCAAAGCCTTCCATCGCGGCCTGAAGCGCACAGATGGGATCAATTTCTGTTACCACCACCCTTGCACCAAAACCGCGCATGGACTGGGCGCATCCCTTGCCCACATCTCCGTAGCCGCATACAACGACTGTTTTTCCTGCAACCATGGTGTCAGTGGCGCGCTTTATTCCGTCCGCCAGGGAGTCCCGGCAGCCGTAAATATTGTCAAACTTGGACTTGGTTACAGAGTCGTTTACGTTTACAGCCGGGAAAAGCAGTTCGCCTTTTTTGGCAAGCTGATAAAGGCGGTTTACCCCGGTGGTTGTCTCTTCTGAGACACCCCGGATTTTTTCAGCTACCTTGTGCCAGTGCTTCGGGTCGCGCTCATATGAAGCCCGCAGTCTGTTTATGATGCATTGGTATTCGTATACATCGTATTCTTTTTCAAGCATTTCGGGGCTGTCTTCAGCCTTTACCCCCTCGTGGATAAAAAGGGTGGCATCCCCGCCGTCATCTACTATCAGGTCCGGTCCCGTGCCGTCCGGCCAGGTAAGGGCCTGCTCAGTGCACCACCAGTAGTCCTCCAGTGACTCGCCTTTCCAGGCAAACACTGCCGCGGAGCCTGACTTGGCAATTGCTGCTGCTGCGTGGTCCTGGGTGGAGAAAATGTTGCAGGATGCCCAGCGGATGTCTGCGCCCAGCTGCTTTAAGGTTTCGATGAGCATGGCGGTCTGCACTGTCATGTGCAGGCTGCCTGTTATTTTAAAGCCTTTGAGCGGTTTTTCCGGGCCGTATTTTTCCCGTACCGCCATGAGTCCGGGCATTTCATTTTCTGAGAGTTCCATGTCCTTAAACCCGTCTTTTGCCAGGGAGATGTCTGCTACCTTGTGGGGCAGTGTGAGATCGAGTTCGGGTACGATTGATCTTTTGTTTTCATCAGCTTTCATAAGCATTTGAACTGTTCCTTTCTTTTGTTTTGTTTTATCCGGCCTGTTTTATTTTGTTTTTGCAGACCGGAAAATGTTTAGGGTCAGGCCCTTTGAGAGTTCGTGGGATTCGACCCGGTTTAATTTAAATCCGCTTTTTTCAAGCCATTTTTGAATTTCGTGCCTGTCAAATCCCAGCCATTTAACGCCGTAGACGGTTTTCAGGTTTTCCTTTCCGTGCATGTCAAATTCGGCAAGGATAAATTCGCCGCCCGGCTTTAAAATCCTCCCAACTTCCGAAATAGCCGCCTCTGGGGCGTCAAGGTACTGCAGGACAAGCGATATCACCGCAAGTTCCGCCTCGTTGTCTCCCATTGGCAGGTGCTCGATTTCACCGAGCCGTATTTCTATATTTCCGCCTGCTTTGCCTGCAAACCTTTTCCTCGCCTCTTCGAGCATTCTGGGTGAGGAGTCAACGCCAATAACCTTTGCCGCGTGATTTTTCATGGCATCGAGCAGCTCACCGGTGCCGCATCCAAGATCAACGCCGATTTCGTATGTTCCTGTATCTTTGAAAATCGCCTTCTGCAGGTTAAATGATCCTAGGATTTCGCGTTTTAAAAGATCCCAGCTTGATGCAACATGATCGAAAAACCGCATGGTGCTTTTGGAGCGGGCCTCGATTATCCGCCGGGCCCTTTCCAGGTCATGTTCCAGTATCGGATCATCGCTGAAAACGTAACTGACCGCGTCTATGAATTTGCGTCCCTGCCCGGTTTCGGCAATTGAATAAAAACCCCATACACCTTCTTTAAGGCTTTTTACCATCCCGGCGTCCGCCAGAATCTTTAAGTGACGCGATATCCTGGATTGTCCCATCTCAAGGATGCTTACAATCTCTCCCACCTTCAGCTCATGATGGAGCAGGATGTTTACCAGGCGGATCCGGGTTTCATCAGCAAGTGCTTTGAAATATGTCAGACTGTTCATTTTATTAAATCAATTTATCTTGATATTTAGATCTAATTATAATGAAATATTTATATATGTCAAGAAAAAAATTTTGCGCGCTCAATGCACGTTTACAGCGGCCAAATAAGAGGCTGGGTTATTCCTGTATGAATTTCGGCGACTTAAGGGAAAGGCCTTTTCCGGGAAATATCATTAGGGTGGAGGTGCCGTGAGCCACCATATCTCCGTGTTGGTCGAACACCGGTGCCTCGGCATAGCTTACTCTTTTTCCATGTCGCAGGGTCCGGCCGGCAGCTTTTAATTGAATGCCGCTTTGGACGGGTTTTAAGTAATTAAGTTTAAGATCTACGTTTACCAGGCCCGTATTTTCGGGCAATCTAAGGAAAGCCGCCCAGAAGGTTGCCGTATCTATAAGAGAGGCAAGAACCCCCCCATGGACATTTGCAAAGGGCTGCAAATGACATTTGGCCGTATCCAGGGTTACTTCCGCGGTATCCATGTCAATGGATGTAAGCGCCATGCCCATGTGTTTCGGAAAAGGGCTGTTTGAGACAAGCTCGAGAAGTTCATTAATGTATAACGGATTGGGGTACTCCAATGTTTTGCTCCTGTGACGGTTTAAAGATAATTGAAAATCTGGCTGAAAATATATCAACGCGGCGGGAATCTGCAAGAAATTATTCCTGTGAGTCTGCAGCGAATAAATACGCACCGGCGGCCCGCTGCGGTAAAGCCCGAAACAGTGGATTTGATTTTTTACAGGGGCTGTCGTAGTTTAAAGCAAAATAGGGGTAAATTACCATCTAAGGACAGCCTGGGAGATAAAACTGTTTTATTCCGGAAAAAAAGGGTGCGTTTAATGAAGCCTCTGGGGCGGGACTTTTATGACAGGCATGCCGATTGTGCGGCAAAGGATCTGCTGGGCAAATACCTGGTCCGTAAGCAGCAGGGAAAGGTAAGAATGGGAAAGATTGTGGAAACAGAGGCATACCTCGGCCCCCATGACCTTGCCTCCCATTCTTCAAGAAAAAAGACAAAGCGCACGGAAATTATGTTCGGCCCTCCCGGTTATGCCTATGTGTATCTGGTCTATGGAATGCATCATATGTTTAATGCAGTAACCGGCCCGGGCTCAAACCCTTCCGCGGTTTTGATCCGGGCGCTTGAACCTGTGGAAAACATAGAAGACAAAACCAGCGGCCCGGGCCTTGTGTGCCGGGCTATGCATATTGACAAAAGCCTAAACGGCTGCGATCTGACCGGGGGTGGTCTTCATATCGCAGAACCTCCTGAAACAGAACGTTTTGAGATTACCGAAAAACCCCGCATCGGGGTGGATTATGCAGGTACGTGGGCCCGGGAGCCTCTTAGGTTTTTTGTAAGCACCAGTGCTTATGTTTCAAGGAAAAGATAAGCAGGCCGGTAGCGTAAATGATGATATGGGATTATCTCTTGAAATATTTCCATGTAATAAGGTATATGAAGCAATCTGTCCTGTTGTTTGTAAAACCGCAAACCCGGAGATTTGATCATGTTTGAAGGTCTGGACCCGGTATTTCTTGCGCGCGTGCAATTTGCCTTTACTGTATCGTTTCATATTATTTTTCCAAGTTTTACCATAGGATTGGCTTCCTGGCTTGCAGTTTTGGAATGGCGGTGGTTGAGAACCGGAAATCAGGTTTATGCAGATGTTTATCAGATGTGGGTCAAGATTTTTGCGGTCGCTTTCGGCATGGGCGTGGTTTCCGGGGTGGTGCTCTCGTTTCAGTTCGGCACCAACTGGTCGGTTTTTTCAGACGCAGGCGGAAATATAATAGGACCTCTTCTCGGCTACGAGGTGCTGACCGCTTTTTTTCTGGAAGCCACATTTTTAGGTGTGATGATTTTCGGCTGGGGCAGGGTGGGCCCGAAGCTGCATTTCGCATCCACAGTGCTTGTAGCCGCGGGTACGCTTATATCAGCATTCTGGATTTTATCCGCAAACAGCTGGATGCATACCCCTACCGGATTCCGGGTCGGCGAGCAGGGTCTGCTTTATCCAGTTAACTGGCTGGAAATAATTTTTAATCCATCCTTTCCCTACCGGTTTATCCACATGGTCACAGCCGCTTACCTTACCACTGCTTTTACAGTTGCCGGCGCCGGTGCATTTTATCTGTGGCGGCGTCGCCATGTTGCACATGCCAGGATTATGCTGGGCATGGCCATGATAATGGCCGTGTTTGTAGCACCATTGCAACTGGTACTAGGGGATATGCACGGCTTGAATACACTTGAGCATCAGCCTGCCAAGGTAGCCGCCATGGAAGGGCTGTGGGAGACTGCACAGGGAGTGCCCCTGGTTTTGTTCGGCTGGCCTGACCAGCAGGCGGAAAAAACAAGATTTGCGGTTGAAATTCCGAAGCTTTCCAGCCTGATTCTTACCCGAAGCCCTGACGGGGAGGTAAAAGGGCTTAAAGAGTGGCCTGAAAACGAGCGTCCCCCGGCCGCAATGGTGTTCTGGAGCTTTCGTATCATGGTGGGACTCGGCCTGCTTATGATAGCCACAGGGGTGATGGCCATAGTGCTTTATTTTCGCCGCCGATTGTTTGAAACGCGCTGGTTCCAGTACTGGTGCATGGCGCTTGCGCCATCGGGTTTCATAGCCGTGCTTGCCGGCTGGATTGTAACCGAGGTGGGCCGCCAGCCCTGGATGGTCCAGGGATTGATGCGTACAGCCGAGACCGCTTCTCCGGTTTCATCCGCCCAGATAGCAGTGTCTCTGGCCGCGTTTATACTTGTATACGCATTCGTTTTCGGCGCGGGCAGCTACTATGTTATACATCTGATACGCAAAGGACCGGCCGGCGGGGAGCAGGCTTACGGAGGGCACGGTCTGGAGAGCCCGCCAATAATAGCAGATGCGCCCGGCGGCAAAGGAGGCGGCTATGTTTAGTCTGGAAGGGATTTTAGATTTGCCGCTTCTGTGGTTTATATTAATTGTTACTGCAATTTTTCTTTATATCCTTCTTGACGGATTTGACCTGGGGGTGGGGATTTTGTTTCCGTTTGCCCCCGGAGATCAAAGCCGCGATATCATGATGAATTCAGTGGCGCCTTTCTGGGACGGCAATGAAACCTGGCTGGTGCTCGGCGGCGGCGGATTGCTGGCAGCCTTTCCCCTGGCGTATGCGGTGCTGATGCCCGCATTATACATGCCCGTGATTTTTATGCTCCTTGGACTGATATTCAGGGGCGTGGCTTTTGAATTCCGTTTTAAGGCCTTGTCTGAAAACCGGTGGATATGGGATTATTCTTTCCACGGGGGCTCGCTTATGGCCGCCTTTATGCAGGGGGTTATTCTGGGGGCTTTTGTCCAGGGCGTAGAGGTTTCGGGAAGAAGCTATGCAGGCGGGGCATTGGACTGGTTAAACCTCTACAGCCTGTTTACGGGTGTGGCCCTGGTATTTGGATATGCGCTGCTCGGCTCCACCTGGCTGGTTATGAAAACACAGGGCGGGCTCAGGGACTGGGCCGTACGAATTGCATCACGGGTTTTGCTGTGCCTTCCATTTTTCCTGGCTGTTGTAAGCATAAGCATGCCTGTGATAAATCCCGGAATCCGGCAATTCTGGTTTTCCATGCCCAACATGATATTTCTGCTGCCATTGCCGACGGCAAGTCTTGCCCTGATGGCACTGATATGGCATGATCTTAAGTCAGGCCGGGAGGCCAGGCCGTTTATTTCGAGTTTTGCCTTGTTTTTAACCGGCTATCTTGGTATCGGAATCAGCATGTGGCCATATATCGTTCCATTTGAAATAACTTTCCGCCAGGCGGCGGCCGCGCCTGAAACACAGTCGCTGCTGCTTGTTGGAACATTGATATTGCTGCCGCTGATTCTCGGTTATGTGGGCTACTGCTATTATGTTTTCAGGGGAAAGGTTTCTGCGGAGAGTGGTTATTAAAGGAAAATCGCCATATGGAGCATCTGGATGCAGGTAAAATAAAACGACTTCCGATTTTCAGCGATCTTCTGCCCGAGGAATGGGCCCAGATTTATCCCCTGCTTGATCATCTGAGGGTAATTGAGGGCGAGCAGTTGATAAGTGAAGGAGACAGGGCGAGAAGTCTTTTTATTATTCTGCGCGGGCATTTTATGATCCATTACAGGGACGGAACAGCTTTCACCCTTAATAAAAAAGGCGATATTATCGGGTGGTCTTCTGTTATCAGTCCTTTTCAATACACGGCAAATGTTAGTGCGCTTACTGACGGGGATGTGATTTGCATTCCCAGCGAGGGGTTCGTGGAGCTTATCCAGGGAAACACCGCGCTCGGCACGAAACTTATAAGGAAAATAAATGAATTTATCAACTCCAGACCGCGTATAGGTATGCTGTAATGAAAGGTGTTGAGGCCATACTGCATTATGACGGATTTACAATGGCGGCGCTGGGCATCCTGACGGTTTTTGTGTCTCTGATAGTGCTGGCTTTGATCATTTCCCAGCTTCATAATGCTATTACCCTCTGGGAGAACAAAAAACTGTATCTTGACAAAGTGCGCCGGGTCTTCTCTCCCCCGGAGGAACCCGAGCCCGCGCCGGAGATCCAGTATTTTGACGATATCAATGAATCCGCCAGGCAGTTCAAACTCCTGATAAACACAATGGGGGAGCCTTTTTCACTGCCGGAACTAATAGAGAAGGCTGAAACCGTAGGCATTGCACATGCGCACTCCACGGTGAGCCATCTTATTGTAAGCAACCTGATCGTGCCGGATAAAAACGGTTATTACAGGTTAAACCGTGAAGCATATAAAAGGATTACAGAAAAAGGCAGGGACCAGAAAAGCTAAGGATCTGTAAATAAAATGGACAAGTTCTTTCACTTTATATCCCAAACCGGTTTTGCCAACATAGAGATCTCAAGCCTTGCAATGATGGTAATCGGGCTTTTCCTGCTTTATCTGGGGGTTGCAAAAAAGTACGAGCCATTGCTGCTTGTACCGATAAGCTTCGGTATCATGCTTGTGAACTTTCCTCTTTCCCCTTTGATGGTGCAGCCGGAAAACGGCCAGCCGGGCGGTCTTTTGCATTACCTTTACTATGGGATTGAACTTGGTATTTATCCACCCTTGATTTTTCTCGGAGTGGGAGCGCTCACGGATTTTTCTCCTCTTATTTCAAATCCCAAGACACTGCTGCTCGGTGCTGCCGCCCAGATAGGCATTTTCGGTACCTTCCTGGCCATGCTGATGCTGGGTTTTACAGACGTGGAGGCTGCTTCCATAGGCATTATAGGCGGAGCCGACGGCCCCACAGCCATTTATCTCTCCTCCCAGATGGCCCCGCATCTGCTTGGGGCGGTTTCCGTGGCAGCATATTCCTACATGGCTCTTGTGCCGATTATCCAGCCTCCGATTATGCGGCTTTTAACCACAAAGGATGAACGCAGGATCGTAATGGAGGAGTTAAGGGAAACAACCAGGCGTGAAAGAATTCTTTTTCCGGTCATCGGTATTCTGGTTACCGGCCTTTTCCTGCCCGAGTCACTTCCTCTTCTCGGCATGCTGATGCTGGGCAACCTGTTTCGCGAATGCGGCGTGGTCGACCGGTTGAGCAAGGCGGCCCAGAATGAATTAAACAACATAGTAGTTATTTTCCTGGGACTTACAGTAGGGGCCAAGTGCACCGCAAATCACTTTTTGACATTTGACACGCTTTTAATCCTCGTGTTCGGGCTTGTGGCTTTTGGTATAGGAACGGCAACCGGCGTGTTAATGGGCAGGGTCATGTGCAGGGCCACCGGCGGGAAGGTAAACCCCCTGATAGGGGCCGCGGGTGTATCAGCAGTGCCCATGTCTGCCAGGGTCTGCCAGGCGATGGGACAGAAGGAAAATCCTTCCAATTTTCTTTTAATGTTTGCCATGGGACCGAATGTTGGCGGGGTTATAGGATCTGCTATCGCGGCCGGCATCTTTCTTGCCGTACTGTAAATTTGACGGCAAAGTAAAAAGTTCAATATGTGGGTTGCTTAAGTATTTTTTACAGGCACAAGCCTGCAGGGGATGCCGCGCAGCCTGGGCGTGCCGAACTGTTTGCCCCTTTTTTCGGCGGAAGTGACCGCGTTCAGGTTGGACCGCAGCCAGGATTCTTCGCAAAGAACCCCTTTTTCAGGAAACCACCAGCCGTGTGAAGCGCATACAACGTCCGGCCGTATTTTTGAGGTGATTTCAGCCCGCTGTATAATTGCCCCGTGCCTTGTTTCAATCCTGGCTTCCTGTCCCTGTTCTATGCCGAGCGCCTGCGCGGTATCTGGATGTATCTGCACCGTCGGCGCTGGTTCGCGCCTGCGCAGACTTTCCACCCATCTGTAAGAGGAGTGCAGGTAGTTTGGACTTTTGGCGCTGGTTAGCAAAAGCGGGAAATTCTGCCCGGTCTTCTCTGAAGGCTCCCGGTACTGAGGCAGAGAAGAAGCGCCCAGGGCTTCGGCTTCTGTCAGGGTCAGTTCCACCCTGCCCGAGGGCGTGGCAAATCCCTTTGATTCGTATTCCCGCCGGGCTTTTTCTCCTTTAAGAAACCCCCTGTCTGCAAACGAACGCCAGTCAAAACCTGATGGGGCAAGCAGCTGCTCAAGCATTTGTCCGTAGCTTTCAAACCAAAGTTGAGAGCCGGCAAGACGTTTGCCCAGATCGTTTATAATTGCCATGTCCGGCCTGCATTGCTCCGGGGGATCCACTATTTTGGGCCTGGCAAGTATTATGCCGTGGCCCAGGCCGTAGTGGCCGATATCGTCGAATTCAAACTGGCCCGCCGCGGGCAGCACCACGTCTGCAAGTGCGGCGGTCGGGGTCATAGCCACCTCGGAGACCGCTAAGAATTCAAGTTTTAAGAGAGCCTCCCGGGTTCTTCGACTGTCTGCATATGAAAGCATGGGATTGGTGCACTGCATGTATGCGGCACGAACCGGATAAGGTATTTCATCAATTACAGCCCTGCTGAAAAACGCGGGCGGCACGGTCATAAGCTTTGGACTTGTGCCGTAGAACGCGTTTAGATATTCCGCGCGCTTTTCCGGTACCAGGTCGGCCCGTACGAATTTTCCCGGCGGCATGAGCCGGGGTTCGGCCGCTTTTATATTTCCTCCGGGCACGTCCAAGTTGCCGCATATCGCCATTAGGGAAACAATGCATCTTATGGTGTCAAATGCTTCCGGGCTCTGTTCAACCGCGTTTCCCCAGGCCGTGCACGCCGGATACGCCCCGGCGTATGCGCGGGCCGCCCGGGTTATGAGATCCGCTTCCACCCCGGTAATTCCGGCGGCCCATTGCGGGTCAAAAGCCCTGACGTGTTCCGCAAGTGCATCAAAACCGATTGTCCAGTCCTGCACAAAGGTTTTGTCATAAAGGGCTTCATTAATAATCACGTGCAGAAAAGCCAGGGCAAGGGCGCAGTCTGTTCCGGGCCTTAAGGGCAGGTGATATTGAGCCCGGCCTCCAAGGCCTGTTTTTTTGGGATCAATTACCATGAGGGAAGCGCCGTTTTTTATCTTTTCCAGGATCCGGGAGTTAATAATCCCTTCTTCGTTTGTGGCCCTGGTATTGCTTCCCCACAGGACAATCAGCTCGCTTTGTTCGTGTACGTCCGCCACCGGATAGAATCCGCACATGTGCCTTCCTGTAAGTTCCCTGGGAGCGTGGCATACATCCTGGACAGCCACCAAGTTTGGCGAGCCGAATGTGTTTGCAAGGCGTATAAGGGCGAAATGCTCCAGACCCTTGGGCATTCCCTGGCAGAAGGCAACCGATTTTGCTCCGTCGCGCTGTTTTACCCGGTCAAGCCCGTCGGCAACTGTATCCAGAGCTTCCTCCCAGGATGTGCGGCGCCATTTACCTGATCCACGTTGGCCGGTTCGGATCAAGGGGGTTTTGAGTCTGTGAGGGCTTTCGTGGACTTCTGCCAGGGCGCGGCCTTTGGGGCAAGAGTAGCCTGAGTTGAGATACCCTTCCCGGTCGCCGGTAATCGAGGTGATGTTCCCGTCTTCTACCTTTACTTTCAGGCGGCATCCGCCATGATCCATACGGCCGCAATGAGTAAATTTGGTTATGGCAGGCATTGGCGGTTTCTCACGTTATTTAATTTTGCCGGTTTACTGGAGCAGGGTCAAAAAAATACCCGCGGCCACAACGGTTCCGATAACACCGGCCACGTTTGGCCCCATGGCATGCATGAGCAGATAATTTTTCTTGTCTTCCTTTGCCCCGACTGCATGTACAACCCTGGCTGCCATGGGGACCGCAGATACCCCGGCCGCCCCAACAAGGGGATTGATCTTTTTTTCTTCTGACAGAAAAAGGTTCATGAACTTGGCTATCAGAACACCGCTTGCAGTGCTGACCATGAAGGCGGCAAGACCGAGTACGAATATGAAGATTACGTCAGGCCTCAGAAACTGCCCGGCATTCATGGTCATGCCCACTGGAAGCCCCAGGAAAATGGTGGAAATGTTCATAAGCTCGTTCTGAGCTGCGTTATTGAGCCTTTCCACGACTTTGGATTCCCGGAAGATGTTTCCCAGCATGAACATGGCCATAAGCGGTGCTGAGGCGGGAATAAGCAGTATCAGCACAACAGAGGCGAAAAACGGAAACAGGATTTTTTCAAGCCTGCCTACTTTGCGCTGTGTTTTCATCCTTATGACGCGTTCGCGCTTGGTGGTCAGAAGGCGCATTACCGGAGGCTGGACAATCGGGACCATTGCCATGTAGGAATAGGCCGCAACAGCGCAGCTTCCCAGCATATGGGGTGCAAGCTTTGCGCTTAAATATATGGTTGTCGGGCCGTCCGCCCCGCCTATGATCCCTATGACCGCGGCCTCTGTGAGATCGAATCCGAACAGATAGGCGGAAAAAAAGGTAATATATACTCCCACCTGGGCCCCGGCGCCCATGAACAGTAGTTTGGGATTGGCGAGCACGGGGCCGAAATCGGTCATGGCCCCAACGCCAAGGAAAATAAGGGGAGGTATTATTTCCCACTGGATGCCGTAATTATAAAATTTCCATACCAGCCCCTCCCCGGGCTCCATGAGCCCGGTCAGCGGCAGGTTGGCAAGCAGAATTCCGAATCCTATGGGCAAAAGCAGCAGGGGTTCAAATTCCTTGGCTATGGCAAGGTAAAACAGTATGCCGGCAATTGCCCACATTACCAGCATCTGGGGCGTAAGATAGAGAAAACCGGACATGTTTATCAGGTCGAACAGATTATTCATCTGCGGCCCCGCCTTTCTTCTGCTCGATTTTTTCGGTGATAAAGCCGGTCAGCAGCACCGTGAGGTAGAGCAGAAAAATTGCAACCATTACCCCGCAGATGCCGGCAATGCTGATTTGAACCGCCTGCCACATGAAAGTCTCCCTTGTTTCTTTTTTGCGTTTAAAAGATTTTCTATAATTTTGTTAACCTTTTATTATCCGCGGCAGGATCAACTGATGATGCGGGCATATGGATGCCGGATTCTGATATGCAGCCTCTGCAAACGCCTCCAGATAGCCGCGGATTTCACCCAGATCGGCGACTTCGTCCAAAAGTCCGGTTTTGGCGCAAAACATTGGACGTGATGTTTCGTGATATTTTTCAACCAGCTCGTTCATTTTATCCACCGTGGGCTCAAGCGGATTCCCAGCCTGCTGGTCCTTGATCAGGCGGCGGGTATAGGTGGCCACTGCCGCGGTCTCTCCGTGCATGACATAAATCTCGGTTGCCGCGGTACCCAGGGTAAATGAATTGTGACGGTTGGCTGTCGGCCCGCCCATTATGTAATGGGCCGCTGCAGAGCCTTTCCGCAGGTTTACCAGCATCATCGGCACATCCGTCTGCTGGATAGAATAGATAAGGCTTTGGCCCAGGCCCAGGAGTTCGGCTTTTTCGGCCGTGTTTCCCACATCAATTCCGCTGGTGTCCTGAAACCAGATAATCGGCAGTCGGTCTCTTCCGCAAAGCGAAACAAACTCGTTCATCTTGATAAGTCCCTGGCGGTAGAGCTTGCCCCCGATACCTGGATAATCCGCATATTCCGGATAACCCTTGGGCAGCACTCCCTGGCGGTTTCCGATGCAGCCGAAAAGCAGCCCGTTTATCTTTACAAGACCTGTGTAGACCTCGGGGCCGTAGTCCGGCCTGAACTCCATGTGTTCGCTGCCGTCTGTAAGCCGGGCAAGGATCTCCTCGAAAACATAGGTCCGCTTGGGATTCATGGGCAGCAGATAGTAGAGATCTTCGGCTGAAAAGGCCGGTGCCTTGGGCTCGTCAACCCTGAAGACTTCCGTATCATAGGCGGGCAGCTTTTTCATGTATTCGCGCATTGAATAAAGAACATCTTCTTCCTTTTCAAAAACAAATTTGAAAAAACCGGTTTCATCATGGTGAATGTCCACCGTTCCCGGCGGGGTTGCCTGGTGTTTCTTGGCCGCCTCGATAAGCTCCTGGGCCGATTCGGTGTCAAAATAGCCCTTAGGGCTCATGCCGCTTACAATGCCGGCCCCGCCCACTGCAATGTTGCAGTCCTGGTGGGCGAAGAGAACCCAGGGGCTTATGCCCTGGTAACCGCCGCCGGCTGGATTGGTGCCGTATATTCCGGCAAGCACCGGGACGCCCATCTGTTCGAGCTCCGCATGCCGGAAAAAGGTTGTGCCCGAGCTTCTGCGTCCTGCGTAAAACTTTTCCTGCTCCGGCAGCTTGACCCCGCTGCAGTTTACTATCCAGACAAGGGGAATGTTTAAGCGTTTTGAAAGGTCCGTGGCCCTTAAAATATTTTCAGGCTGGCCCGGCACCCAGGCCCCTGCAAGATTCTTGTTGTCAAAGCCGATTACAACCGCCCAGCGGCCGTTGATCCTGGCAAGACCGTCGACCACGTTCGTTGTGCAGTCCTCGTTGCCCGCGGGATTGTAAAGGGTATGAAGGGGCCGCCACGTGCCTTCGTCCACAAGAATTTCCAGGCGCTGGAACACGGTGAGCTGGCCTCGGGAATTGATTTTTTCTGCGGGAAGGCCGAACTGCTTTGTCTCCTCCTTTGCAGAACGAATTTTTTCCTCTTCCTTTTGAAGCTCGTCCGCATTCTCGCTGTTTCTCTGCCTGGACTTCTCCTTGAGGTCCTTTCCCAGGGTTTCCATATTTTTGAAATATTTGTGCATTTGCGCACCTCATCTCTTATTGCTCTGAATTTCAGGCTATTCAAGCACCATTAACACGTCGTCTTCTTCCACCGTATCACCGGGCTTGACCCTGATTTCGCTTATTTTTCCGTCGGCTATTGAATAGACCGAGGTCTCCATTTTCATGGCCTCAAGTACGACAACCTCATCGTCTTCCTCCACGCTGTCGCCCTGGCTGACAAGTACGGATATGACTTTACCTGCCAGGGGTGCCTTGATTTCTTCCGCCATAATGCCTCCCTTAGGTTTTAGAGTTTTTAGTTTTCTCCGCCCTTATATCCGATTTTTGTAACGAAGGTCAACAAAAAAAGAACGAGCGCTCGTTATTTTTTTATTGGTGTTGTATTGACACAATAGCAGATTTTTTTTAATTATATAACTTTATATATAACCTAAGTTGAGCGATTCGGATTTTTAAAAGCAATTTATTTGATCGGTTGAAAAGTTATTTAAACAGAAGGGGGAGAGAATGGATCTCGAAAACAAAGTGGTTGTTGTCACCGGAGGAGCAAGCGGAATAGGGGCCGCCCTGTGCCGGGCTTTTGCAAATCAAGGCGCAAAGGCGGTTGTGGCCGCAGATCTTGATTTTAAAGGCGCCGAAAAGGTTGCCGGCGAAATAAGCGGCATGGCTGTCGCCTGTGATGTGTCCAGGGAAAATGATATCATTTCCCTGGTTGAAAAGACTGAAAAGGAATGCGGGCCCATTGATATCTTCTGTTCAAACGCGGGCATTATAGCCAGAGGGGCCCTTGAGGTGTCGAATGAAGAGTGGCAGCGCATCTGGGAAATAAATGTTATGGCCCACGTGTATGCAGGAAGGGCGGTGATTGATAAAATGATTGCCAGGGGCGGCGGATATTTTGTAATTACCGCCTCGGCGGCCGGACTTCTTTCCCAGATCGGCTCGGCTCCTTATTCGGTGACCAAGCACGCGGCTGTCGGGCTTGCCGAAAACATCGCGATCACTTACGGAGACCGGGGAATCCGGGTTTCAGCCATCTGCCCCCAGGCGGTGGAGACGGAAATGACCCGCCAGGGCGGGGGCGTGGCCGCGGTAAACGGCATGATAGACGCCGACAAAGTGGCAGAAGACACCATAGAAGCCATGCGAGAGGAAAAATTCCTTGTGCTGCCGCATCCGGAAGTGGAAACTTACATGCAGCGCAAGACATCCGACTATGACCGCTGGCTAAAGGGCATGCGGCGCCTTCAGGCCAAGTTTATGGAAAGCACCTGAGAAACAGGTATTTGTTAAATGGATATTATCCATTCACAGGATACTTCTTTCGGCAGTTCTTCGGGCCTTGCCTCCGCAGGCGTATAGATCCGGCGCACTTCGGCCTTCGGATTTATCCGGGTGAAAAATCCCCTGCGGAGGCGCAGGCCTGCATCGCCGCACTCATAGAATTCCATGCCCCATTTGCGGGCAGCTTTCTGGGCAGTGCAGTTTAGGGTGCGCATCCTGAGTTCCGTCTCCGAGAGCCTGGTGATCTCTATGTCTTCAAAGGCGCACCAGTGGGAACGTTTTAAAAAGGCCTCAAGCCGATCAAGTCCCTTAGTTTCAGGGTCAACAGTTTTTTCCAGTCGCTTTGCCTCGTATGAACCAAAGGTCTCACCAAGCTGTTTAAATTCTTCGGTGTCAAGTTTTTCAGGACAATTCTTACCTATCCAGCCCTCCATGAGAAACCACATGTAGTTTAAGCTGTAGAGCAGCTCCTGCATGACCTCGTGTACCTGTTGTTTCT
>JBKHFD010000044.1:0-16042 GCA_046540355.1 Desulfobacterales bacterium | reverse complement strand
GTTAAAACCGTGCGCATCATTTTGCCGGTCATGGTTAGGCTCTCCTTATATGGCTGTTAAATTTCACGATATTGAAATTTGTCTTGTTTAATCTTATTATAATCTGTTCTTGAATTAAGGTCAAACATTTCTCTCATATTTATCTCATATTTTATACAATCCGCTTGAAACTTTTTTCCAGAAACTCCAGCGGCCACCTGATAAGCGTAGGTCTTCCGTGAGGGCAGTTGAAGGGATTTTCGCATTCATCGAGTTGTTTTAAAAGATCCGTCATTTCCTGCCGGGAAAGAGCCTGGCTTGCCCGGATGGCTCCGTGGCATGCCATTGCAGTTATGCACTGATTCAGCAGATCCTCTATTCCGGGGCCTGTTCCAGTGTTTTCCGCGGTCTCTGCAATATCGGTGATAAGAGAGGCGATCTGTGTTTCGGCCAGAACTGAGGGGACTGCCTTGATCACGAATGTCTCGCCTCCGAAGTGCTCTATTTCAAATCCCATGACGTTTAGTTCCGGCAGAAGCCGTTCCATTGCCGGGGCCTGTTTGTGGCCGAGTTCGACGGTTTCGGGCACAAGCAGCCGCTGTAGGGGTTCAGCTTTTGCCTCTGTCCTTGTGCCCCGAAGCCGTTCATAGAGAATACGCTCGTGTGCTGCGTGCTGGTCAATCATGACAAGTTCGCCGGATTTGTCGCATATTATGTAAGTGTTTTGAAACTGGCCGATTATAAAGGAATTGGTGAAAAAACCACCTTGTTCAAAAAGTTCCGCCTGGGCCCGGACAGGGGGTTCGGCCTGTTGCCGGCTGGTTTGATATTCGGTCCGGCTCTGGGATATTTCGCCCTGGTCTGACTCATTTTGCAGCGTGAAATCTTCATTCTCCCACGGAGGGCGCACCCGGGGGGAGGCGCTTTTTTTAAAGGCGCCCGCCTTGGCCGAAGACCATGCTTTTTCAACCGCTGTGCGTACCGCCTCTATCACCTGCCTGTGTTTTAAAAACCGAACTTCCTGTTTTGCGGGATGCACGTTTACATCGACTTCGGAGGCCGGCACGTCGATAAACACCGCGGCAACCGGGAAGCGGCCTTTCATCAGCCTGCCCCTGAATCCTTCGCAGAGTGCATATATGATCGCCCGGTTGCGGACAAAGCGGCCGTTTATAAAAACGTAGATTCTCGATGCTCCGCTTCTTGTAACCGAAGGATCCGCCACCCAGCCCGAAACCCCGGCTGCGTTGTTTGAAAACTTTACCGGGTAAAGAAGGTTCTCCAGTTCACGGCCGAGTACATCGGCAATCCGGTCAAAGGGATCATTTGCCCCGGGCCAGTCTTTTATGGTTTTTTGGTTATGATCCAGGCGAAAAGCTATCCCGGGCCGGGAAAGCGCTATGCAGGTCATGGTTTCAGATATATGGCCCATTTCAGTGTTTACGGTTTTTAAAAATTTCCGCCTGGCCGGCGTGTTGTAGAAAAGCTGGTGTGCCGAGACCATGGTGCCCACCGGCGCACCGGTCTGGGTGACATCCTTTAGTTTTCCGCCCTCCACGGTAATTTGTGTTGCAGCATCGGATTCTTTGTTTCTGGTGACCATGTGGAATTTGGATACCGCTGCAATGCTGGGCAAGGCCTCGCCCCGGAAACCCAGGCTGCGGATTTCGGCAAGATCGGATTGGCTTGCGATTTTGCTGGTGGCGTATCGTTCTACGGCAAGAAGGGCGTCCTCATAACTCATTCCCGAGCCGTTGTCAGCCACCCGGATAAGGGATCTTCCCCCCTGTTCGATTTCCACGCGTATTCGGCTGCTTTTCGCGTCAATGGAGTTCTCCAGAAATTCCTTTACAACAGAGGCCGGCCGTTCAACAATTTCGCCTGCCGCGATCTGATTGGAAAGGATTTCCGGAAGTATGTTAATCGATGCCATGGACCTGCGTTTCCCCGGCGGTTTATTGTCCCGGTGCCTCGACTTCGCCCCGCAGGAATCTGTACAGAAATTCGGTATCCGCGGGAGAAAGGTCGAATCTAAGCGCTGCCTGCTCTACGAGTTCCTGGTGGGGGGCTTCAGGCTTTTCGTATTTTTTGACCTCGCTTATCCATTTGACCGCTTTTCTAAGATCTTCCTTTTTGGGCTGAACAGACATGAAAATACTCTCCGGCTTTCTTGGTGGTTGCAGTTATAATTTATGGCACGCTTTTTTCGTATATCTCCGCATGCTGCTCGTATGCGTGGGCCGCCTTTAAGAGCGCGTCTTCGGCAAAATGGTTTCCCATCATCTGCAGGCCTATGGGCAGATTGCTGTCGGTAAAGCCGCACGGAACCGATATGCCGGGTATTCCGGCCAGATTTGCCGACAGGGTGAAAATATCGGAAAGATACATCCGGAGCGGATCATCTGTTTTCTCGCCGATTTCAAACGCGGCGGTGGGTGCCGTGGGCGACAGGATAATGTCGCATTTCTCAAAGGCGGCAGCAAAATCGCGTTGAATCAGTGTTCTTATCTGGGATGCTTTTTTGTAGTAGGCATCGTAGTAACCTGCTGAAAGGGCATAAGTGCCGAGCAGTATCCTTCGTTTTACCTCAGGGCCGAAGCCCTCGGAACGGGTGCGTGAATACATCTGCTTTAATCCGGCTGCATCGCCGGCCCTGAAACCATACTTAACCCCGTCGTATCTGGCCAGGTTGGAGCTGGCCTCCGCCGGGGCTATCAGGTAATAGGCGGCCAGGGCCTGGTCTGTGTGGGGAAGTGAGATTTCAATGCATTCGGCCCCGGCGGCAGCTATCGTCTCTGTAGCCTTTTCAAACGCGGCCCTCACCCCCGGGTCCATGCCTTCGGCCTCCAGATATTCAACCGGGATGCCGAATTTCAGCCCTTTGATATCCCCTGTCAGGCTCGCCCGGTAGTCGGGTACGCCCCTGTCCACCGAGGTGGAATCCCTTGGATCGTATCCGGCAATCACAGAGAGAATTATTGCCGCGTCTTCCACGTTTCCGGCAAGCGGGCCGATCTGGTCCAGCGAGGAGGCAAACGCAACCAGTCCGAATCGAGACACCCTGCCATAGGTAGGTTTGAGCCCCACCACACCGCAATGCGATGCAGGCTGGCGAATGGAACCACCGGTATCAGAACCGAGCGCCCCCATGCACATATCCGCCGCCACGGCCGCGGCCGAACCACCGCTTGACCCCCCGGGGATGCGTGATAGATCCCATGGATTGCGGGTAAGCTTGAAGGCGGAATTCTCTGTTGACGACCCCATTGCAAATTCGTCCATGTTAAGTTTGCCCACCATAACCGCGCCTGATGCAATTAATTTTTCCATTACAGTTGCGTCATAGGGCGGAATAAAACTTTCAAGCATCCTTGATGCGCAGGTGGTGGCCACACCCTTTGTGCAGATCAGGTCTTTTATCGCAATAGGGATACCTGTAAGCGGTCCCTGGCTGCCATTTGCAATGGCTTTGTCAGCCTGTTGCGCCTGGTTAAGCGCAAGTTGCTCGGTTATTGTTATAAAGGCATTAATTTCGGGCTCTTTTGTGCGGATACGTTCCAAGATAGCCTCTGTGAGGTCGACGGATGAAATCTCGCCGGTGTGAAGCATCTCCCGTGCCTTGTATATTGAAAGCCCGCATAGATCAACTGATGTCATTGCAATCGCCTCCCGCTATTCGATTACCCTGGGCACAGCAAAGCCTCCCTCTTCGGATTGCGGTGCGTTTTTTAAAGCTTCTTCGGGCTCCAGATGTTGTGCCACGGAGTCCCGGCGAAAAGCGTTGCAGATTTCAACTGCATGGGATGTGGGGGCTACGTCTGTTGTGTCCGCCCGGCCCAGGCTTTCTGCATATTCAAGAATTTCGGCGAGGTCTCGGGCGAATCCGTCAAGATCCTTTTCGTCGATCTCCAGCCTGGCAAGTTCAGCTACGTGCCGCACTTCCTGTTTTGTGATTTTCATGAGCATTTACTCCCGGCTTAGTCGTTTAGCACAATCATGGCATCCACTCCAGCCTTCTGCAGGCGGCTTAAATCGTCCTCCGCCTGATTCCTGCTGGTATAAGGGCCCAGGCGCACCCTGCACCACTTGCCTCTTTCCTCCACCGCCGCCATCTGCGTAAATGCCGGATAGCCCTTGTTGGCAAATTTTTCTTTCACCTGTTCGGCCTTTTCAGGATCGCGCATTGACGCCACCTGGATAGCATACTTTTTATCCTGATCTCCGGAGGACCGTGACGGCATTTTATCTGCGGGGCGACGGGTTTCTTCCTTCTTTTTTTCCGCAGATGCCAGCAGAGGTCCGAGCTCGGATGACTCGGGCTTTTCATATTTGGGGGCAAGTACCCTGGGCCTTCCGGCCGAATGTTCGTCTATCCCGGTTTCTTCCTTGAGCTTGTCATAGAATTCAAAAGAGATCTCCTCTTCCTGCTTTTGTTTACCTTTGTCGTCTGCCAGTACGCTTGTTTCAAGCCCGGATAATTTGTTCTCCAGGTTTTTTATATCAAACTGCACGGGCGTGGTATTGCGGCCCACCAGGACCCCGAGTACAAACATGCATCCCGAGATTACAAAAAGCAGGACCAGCCGGCCGGATGCACTGCCGCTTTGATATGTGCCGGGGCTTTCCAGCTGCAGGGCGCCCATCATTTCTCCTACATTGTTTCCGGGGCCGAAACCCCGAGCAGTCCAAGCCCGTTGCGGATTACCTTCTGTACGGCCAGTATCAAGTACAATCTGGACTCGGCCAGCTTTGGAGCATCTGTCAATACGCGATGCTTATTATAGTATGCATGGAATAATGCAGCAAGGTCCATCAGATAATAAGCAATGCGGTGGGGCTCCATTAGTTCGGCCGCAGCTGCGACAATTTCCGGATAACGGGTTAGTTGCTTCATCAGGCGGATTTCTTCGGGCTCGCCGAGAAGTTCGAGATAGCCGGACGAGGCCGTCTGTATGCCTTTTTCCTCTGTTGCCTTTTTCCATATGCTTGATATCCGGGCATGAACATACTGCACGTAATATACCGGATTGTCATTGGTTTTCGCCTTTGCCACCTCCAGGTCGAAGTCCAGCGGGCTTTCATGGTGCCTGGTAAGAAAGATGAATCTTGCGGCGTCCCTGCCCACTTCGTCGGTTACGTCGCGAAGGGTGACAAATCTTCCGGCGCGGGTTGACATGGATACAGGTCTGCCCTTGCGCAGCAGGTTTACAAGCTGTGTTAGAATAACCCGGAATTGTTCCGGTTTCTTGCCCATGGCTGTTATGGCGGCGTTTAAGCGCTGAACATAGCCGTGATGATCAGCTCCCCATACATCAATTACCCGGTTATATCCTCTTTCGAATTTTTCCAGGTGATAGGCTATATCGGATGCAAAATATGTGGTTTGCCCGTTTTTGCGGACCACAACCCGGTCTTTTTCATCGTCGAATTTTGAGGCTGCAAACCATCTGGCTTCATCCTTTTCGTAAATCAGCCCTTTTTTTTCGAGAAAGGCAAGCGCTTTATCCACCCTTCCGGAATCATAGAGCTTCTGTTCGCTGAACCAGTTGTCAAAACCGACCCCGAGGTTTTCAAGATCCGCTCTTATACCTTCGAGTATCCGGCCGGCGGCAAACCTTGCACAAGTCTCCACGGCTTCCTGCGGGTTTTTTTCAAGAATGCCGGGCCCTTTTTCAGCGATTGCAGATTTTGCGATTTCGTATATATAATCACCCTGGTAGGCGTCTTCCGGGAACTCAACCTCTTTGCCTCCGATTTCCAGGCATCGAAGATATACGGATTTACCCAGCGTGTGGATCTGGCGGCCCGCGTCATTGATATAATATTCCCGGTCCACCCGGTATCCGCAGAATGAAAGCAGCGAGGCAATGGTATCACCTACCACGGCTCCCCTGCCGTGGCCGATATGAAGGGGGCCGGTGGGATTTGCGCTGACAAATTCAACCTGTGCCTTTTGCCCGCTCCCCAGCTCGGATGCTCCAAAAAAACAGTCTTTATCGTGAATTTCCGTCAAAACCGGCAGCCAGGCTGTCTTAGTGATAAAAAAGTTTATGAAACCGGGGCCGGCAACCTCGGTCTTTTCAATAAGACCTTCAGGGTCATGAAGACGGCCGGATATCGCCTCGGCAATTTTGCGGGGCGGCATTTTCTGGGCCGAGGCCCCGGCCATCGCAAAGTTTGTGGCAAGGTCTCCGTGGGCTTCAATCTTGGGCTCCTCCACGGATGCCTCTGGAAAATCAGAAGATGAAAGCTCTCCTGCTTCGTAGGCTGATCTGGCCGCTTCAAGCAGCATTTGTTTTACGCGTTCTTTGATCATGCTAATCCGTTGTCCCCCAAGTAATGGCGCTAATGATAAAATTATAATTTGTAAAAATTTTTCCGGGGCAAGTCAAGAAAACATTAGGCTCCCGGGTAAATTAAGGTGAAACTGCACACTTTGTTGTGGAATGAAAGGCGCGGGCCGCTTCCGTCCGGCTTGCCCTTTACCGGCCTGCCTTTTCCATGATGTGGTTAAGCGTTTTCAATAACGGAGAGACCTTGTGCTGGTGTTCCGGTGGAATCATCAGCACAGTTATCGGCTGGTTGGGGACAGTGGGGCAGTTTGCAGAGATTTCCTCCTGTTCTGCCCGGATCCGGAGCATTACATCGATCAGGTTGCCTGAAAAGCCACTTTGGTCCAGGTGCTCTATTATCTGGAGAAACATTGTGTTTACTGTCAGAGTGAACTCGTCCATGCTTGCGCTGCCGGTTCTCCGGCAAGGCTGCTCTGAGATCATGCATCTGCATCCGAAGGGTCTGACCGGATAAATGCTGCAGGCCTCGTTTTCAAGAAGGGGGCATCTATCAGGCTCTTCAGGATAATTTTCTTCAGGCGGCTCCTTGTGTTCGCTGCACAGCCTGGCATACTGGTTGGTGGTCATCGCCGGCTGGAATTTTTCCATATTTGAGCAGGCCAGCAGTTTCTCAAAAACCTCCTTACGCCTTGCAGGTTCAAGAAAACTGTAAATCATCATGCCTTCCAGGCCGGTCAGGGTGACGGAGGTGGTGCAGCAGTCCGCGCAGTATTTGGCGCACGCAAGAGAAAAGCTGCTAATATAATCGTCATACAGCCGGTAGATTTTTGAAAGTGCGTCAAGAGGGGTGTAAAGGGAGTTTGTTGGTTTTTTCATTCGTTTTTGGCTTGTTTGTTTGTTTTCCGGTAGTTACGGTAGTGTAAAAGGACTTTCTGTATGTATTTTCGGGTTTCCGGGTAAGGCGGTACTCCGTCGTAATGCTCCACCGCGGCGGGACCTGCATTATATGCAGCCAGGGAAAGGTTCAGATTGCCGTTGTATCGTTTTATCAGTTTTCCGAGATGCATTGCGCCTGCAGCTATATTTTGCCTGGGGTCAAAAGAATCTTCAATGTCATATGTCCCGGCATGCACAGGCATTACCTGCATGAGTCCTCGTGCTCCCTTGGCTGAAACCGCCTTTTGGTTAAAACCGGATTCCACACGTATGACTGCTTTTATCAGTTCAGGACGTACACCTGATTTTTCGGAAAGTTCCAGAATTATGTCCTCGTATCGCTTTTCGGCCTCCGCATTATAGCTAAATTCTGAATCCGACGGCATTTTGATGTATTTGGCCGAGGCGGGGGCGTCAGTATAATGATGCACGCCCTGTTCGTCTACATGCACGTAGAGCTCCTGTTGGGCACCGGCTGGTGCGGGGCGGATAAATATGGATGCAATTGCACAGATAAAGATTGTATTACAGATAATCCGCTGTTGATAAAGTTTCGTCATGTTTTCCCGGAATATTGCTCTAATTTAACCCAGGACCACCCGGAAGCCTTCCGGATGTCTGCAAAATTTTATACATATTGTATCCGTATTTTAAACAATTGGTCAAATAAATTTTGGCAATTTGCTGAAGGATTTTTAATATTCTTCGGGAACGAATGCGGTTGCTTCATCTATGGAGGGAGCGTCTGCAAGAAGCATCACCAGGCGGTCTATTCCCAGTGCGTTTCCCGCCGAAGGCGGCATGTCGGAAAGAGCCTTTAAAAAGGATTCAGGCATGGGGTAAACGTTAAATCCCTTTTCACTGCGGCGTCTTAATTCCGCTTCAAAACGGGTGCGCTGTTCTCCGGGATCTGTCAGTTCAGTAAATCCGTTGCAGATTTCAATGCCGCCCATGTAAGCCTCAAACCGTTCGGCAAGTTCAGGGCAGTCTGGACGTCGACGGGCAAGGGCCCCTTTTTCCGCCGGGTAGTCGCGGAGAAATACGGGCTGCCTGCGATTAAGCCCCGCCTCAACATCAATTCCGATTATTTCGTCAAATGAGGAGTCTGAAATCGCTTCAAGCATATCTTTCCCGGCATAACGTCTGAATGCTTCTGCCACAGTGATTCTCGGCCAGGGCGGGCATGGATTGATCCTTGTTCCCTGATAGTCAAGATGCTCTTTTTTAAGAACCTGTCTGCATACAAACCAGACCAGTTCTTCGGTTTCCGCCATCATATCATTGTAGTCGGCTCCGGCCTCGTACCATTCAAGCATGGTAAATTCCGGAAGATGCAGTCTGCCGCGTTCGCCTGCCCGGAAAGTTTTGCAGATCTGGAAAATGCGGGGATATCCGGCTGCAAGAAGCCTTTTCATGTAAAGTTCAGGAGAGGTCTGAAGGTATGCCCCGTCTGCTGCCACGGCGTCTATATACGGCTCCGGGGCAGGGGAGGGAATTAAAACAGGGGTTTCGACTTCCAGGAACCCGCTGCGGGAAAAAAAGGCACGGACCGCTTCAAGCACTTTGCCGCGAAGTACAAGGTTTGAGTGAATTAAGTGCTGCCGGGGTTTTTGCATAAAAAGGCCGGACTATTTTTTTCTGACCAGATACTGATCTTCCGGCCGGTCCTGGAGCATTATCATGTCATAACCGGTCATATCCGTCTGTTCAAACCAGCGATGTCCCTCTTTTACGCAGTTGCTGCATGCCTTTCTGGGTATGTGGACGGCAAGCACTCGGAAACCGCTGTCGGAGCTGGAGTCGATTTTATATGTTCCGGCACATTCCCCGCAGACATGCAGAATTTCATGCTGGCTTTCAAAAAAGCCGTCCGTGTCGTAGAAAACGCTTCTGCGTCTCTCGTCGTATATGACATTTTCCTGCATTCTGACGCGGATATTTTCCCGGTCTTTCCATATTGAAAGTATTTCGTCACATGTTTTTTCGATTGTCGCGGTTATGCTTTTCCCCTGCCTGAGCTGGGAGGCCGAGTATTCAGGTTCTATCACATGGCTGTAGTCTACGCCCGCCATTGCCAGGATAAGGCCAACATTGACATAAGGAAGGGCGCTTTCTATTGAGTATCCCCCTTCCAGGACCGCTAAGTCTGGTTTTAACAGGGATGTAAGATCCGCATAACCCTTTGCGGAAAAATTCATGCTGGTGAGCGGATCAGTGAAATGATTGTCCTGGCCCGCAGAATTGATAATAAGATCAGGCTTGAACTCTTCTAAAACAGGCAGGACCACCTTGTTTATAACGGTTAAAAATCCTTCTTCCGATGTATAGGGCGGCAGCGGGATGTTTAAGGTGGTCCCCGCCGCTGTGGGGCCTCCGGTTTCGTTGGAGAATCCGGTGCCCGGGAAAAGGGTGCGCCCGTCCTGGTGCATGGAGATAAACAGGGTGTCGGGATCATGCCAGTATATGTCCTGGGTGCCGTCTCCGTGGTGGCAGTCGGTGTCTATGATTGCGACCCTGTCAATTCCGTAGGCCTGGCGCAGGTATTCGATCATGATTGCTTCGTTGTTTATATTGCAGAAGCCTCTTCCCCCGTGGACAACGCGCATGGCATGATGCCCCGGCGGACGCACAAGGGCGAATCCCCTTTCAACGAGTCCGTCCATTTTTGCCTTTGCGATGGTTTTGGCCCCGCCGGCGCTTATAAAGTGTGATTTTGTCATGACTTTTTCAGGTTCCGGTACGCAGAAATGCACCCTTTGGACATCTTTTATGTCTATAACCCCGGCTTTAAATTCCCTGATCCCCTCTATGTCAAACAAGCCTTCTTCAAATATCTGGTCCTGGGTGTAGAGAAGGCGCTCTTCGCGTTCCGGGTGGGTGGCGCTTATGGCCCAGTCGTATGCAGGGAAAAAAACCAGGCCTGTGCTGGTCTTCGCTTTCAGCATGAGTTCTCTCCGTTTTTGATCCTTTCGGCTATTTGCAGGTATTCCTGAATTAAACCCGGGCGGACCTGCATTTTGACACGCATGTTTTTGCCTATCATCCGAAAGTCGCGTATCATGTTGAATGCGAGTTCCTCGAGAATATCCGTTTCAATGCCCTGTTTATGGGCACCTTCTCGGAGAGCCTTTTTTATAAGCAGATCTTCGGCCAGTTTTTTGGCCTCGTCAAGGCTGAAGCCGGGCTTCAAAGACTGCTGAAACATTTCCTCCGGGGCCGAGGCCTCAAGTTTGTAAGTGTCTGCAAACAGGGTAAGCTCGCATGTGGTGCGCGACAGGGCCGTGCCTATTGCGTTTGCAATATCCCATTGGGGCACCCGGGCCACTGAATAGTCTGATACGGATTTTAAATTTTGTGCAAACTGGGGGGCCGGGCCTCCGAGAACCAAAAGATGCGTGGGCTTTATCCGGTAGCCCTGCAGGGCTTCGCGTACTGTATAGACAGGCCTGCTGTTTATAAGGCTTACCATTTCCTGCGCATAATCAAGTATTTCTTGGCAGGCCTGGTCAAATATCCTTCTGGCTGTATCTTCGGCCGTGAGGTTAAGCTGATCGGCAATCGCCTGGATTCCGGCCCGCGCCTTTTCTTTGTCACCATTTTCCGCCAGTCCCAAAACAAACAGCGCATCAGTAGGTGTGGGTTCGGGCCCTCCATAGGCCATTGCAGGCCCGCTTCGGTTGGGACCTATAAACAGATGCCCCTGTTCCACTCTCACCGTGCTGTCCCCGCCAACCCCTACAGACTGGGTGTGAAGTGCACGGATCAGGGTTTTGTACTTCTCGATTTCGATTCCCAGGGGTGCAAGTACCGGAACACCATTTATAAGCACCGCCATGTCGGTGGTTGTCCCGCCGATATCGAGCACTATGGTTTCGGCATCCGTAGGAGCAAACGCAATCGAGCCCATCACGCTTGCCGCAGGGCCGGAAAGAATTGACTGGGCGGGGAAGTCTATGGATGTTTCAAAATCCATGGTTCCGCCGTCGGCCTTCAGGATATAAATCGGTACGCCGATGCCCTTTTGTTCAAGTGATTTTTGTACCGCGCCGAAAAATTCCTTGTGAATCCGGTATACCGAGGCGTTTAAAAAAGTAGTGGCAATCCGCCTCGGAAAGCTGAAGTTGCCCGAGACATTATGGCCGGTGAAAACCTTTTCAAACATAGGGGAGATAATTTCCCTGATGCGGATTTCATGTGCGGGATTGCGTATGGAGAATTTTCCGGCCACGCCCGCGTATTCTATTCCCGCATCCTTCATAGCGGCGGCGGCTTTTTTCACGGCCTTTTCGTCGAGTTTTTTAATTTCCCTTCCGCTGTGGTCAATAGCACCACCGACGATGTAGTAGTGCTCGCCTGTGCGGAAATATTCGGGATCCATGCCGGGGCCGCAGGTGACGATCATACCCGCCGGGGGGAGCTTTTCCTGCACTATGGCGTTTGTTGTAAGAGTGGTGCTCAAGACCGCGCGGGAAATTTGATCTGAAGGGATGTCCCGGGTAATCTGTTCCAGCCCCGAGAAAACTGCGTCAAAAAGTGAGGATTTGTCGGTCGGAACCTTGGCCCTTCTCTCAATACCTTTTTCGCCCAGCAGGACGACGTCCGTATGGGTACCGCCAACATCTAATCCGATGATCATGGTCCGCCCCTGTATATGCGATCGCTGCTGTGTAGCCGGCCGGGCGGCCGGACATATAAACTGTTACACTAACATAGCTAACCGATATGATGGGTGTTGTCAAACGATTCTTCTTTTAAGTTGCCTGGACACTATGTGGCGGAGCAATATTTTCAGGCGCCGCACCCGTGCAGGCATCCGCTAACCATTAACCTATCACCATCACCATCAACCATTCCATCAACCATTAACCATTAACTAATAGCTAATAACCATTGCCGGGTTTACAATTTGCAATTTTTGTTAAAAAATGCGAGAGGATAAATAACTCTGATGCACTCGTAAAAAGTCTGATTTCAGATGGCGCCGTAAAAAGTTCAAGATCAAGGCTTGCGCAATTTCGAAGAATGCAGCGTACTTAGCCGTACGTGAAATTCTGAGAAATTGCGCGTAACGCAGATATTGGACTTTTTACGGTGCCATCAACTCTGAAGATGCTTAAAAAAACAATCGGATTAAAGATGCGATGGATCCGCTGGACACTGACAGGAAATTTATGAACGCCGCGCTCCAAGAGGCCGCGGCAGCCCTTGAAGCAGGCGAGTTTCCTGTGGGATGCGTTATAGCCGGTCCCGACGGCGTTGCCGCCACCGGGGCAAGGATCCGCAGCAGGGGTTTGAAGGCAAATGAAACAGATCACGCGGAAATCACAGCCATCAAGGAGCTTTATGAGTCGGGTTATTCGGGAAATCTGCGGGAACTGTCCCTTTATTCTACCATGGAGCCTTGTCTGATGTGTTTCGGTGCAGCCCTGATAGCAGGAATAAGGCGGATTGTATACGGTTATGAAGACGTGATGGGAGGGGGAACAAGGTGCAGCCTCCGGGATCTTCCGCCTCTTTACAGGGAGGCAGAAGTCCAAATAGTCCCACATGTTCTGCGCGAAGAAAGCCGGGAACTGTTTTACCGTTTTTTTTCCGATCCGCAAAATACCTATCTTCAAGGAACGTTGTTGGCGGAATATACGCTATGCAGGAAGTAAAGACCGGATATACCAAATACGGTACAGTCAGGACGAAAGAGTTTGCCGCTGCGGCAGCAGCCGCAGGTGTTGATATTTCGGAGCTCCTTACAGAACTTGAAATTTCAGGGGTATTCGGTTTCAGCGAATACGCGGCAAGGCAATGCATCCGCAATCCTGCCATACTCTCGGATCTTGCCGGAAGCGGGGATCTGGCCAGGCTGTATGAGCCGGGCGAATACCTGCAGCGGGTGAAAAAAGTTTCTGAATTCGCTGCCGGGGAAGAAGAGTTTGGTGTTGGATTAAGGCGTCTTCGCCAGCGGGAAATGGTACGAATCGCCTGGCGCGATCTCTCAGAAAGGGCTGATCTTTTCGAGACAATGGCCGATCTTTCAGCATTTGCTGATGCCTGCATCTTTGAAGCTCTTGAATTTCTTTATACGCGGCTCTGCAGCAGGTTTGGCAGGCCTGTGGATTCGGAAGGCGGGGCGCAGAAGCTTGTGGTTTTTGCCATGGGCAAGCTCGGGGGCAGGGAGCTTAACTTTTCCTCTGATATAGACCTGATGTTTGCCTATCCTGAGATGGGCGAAACTTCGGGGGGTGAAAAACCGATTTCAAATGAGGAGTTTTTTACAAAACTTGCCAGGCGGTTGATAGACGTGATCGGCAAATCAAGCCCGGAAGGTTTTGTGTTCAGGGTGGATACTCGCCTGAGGCCGTACGGGGACGCCGGTCCTCTGGTGATGAGCTTTGATGCCATGGAGAATTACTATCAGCTCTACGGCAGGGAGTGGGAACGCTATGCCCTTGTAAAGGCGCGCATAGTTTCGGGCGACACCGAACGGGGAGAAGAGTTTTTAAATCGGCTTAAGCCTTTCATATACCGCCGCTATCTGGACTACGGAACATTTGAGTCCATAAGGGAAATGAAGCAGAAAATTGTCCGGGAAGTTGCCAGAAAGGGCCTTCATAACAACATCAAGCACGGCTACGGGGGGATTCGTGAAATTGAATTTTTCGGGCAGGTATTCCAGCTGATAAGAGGGGGCATAGATCCGGCCTATCAGCAAAGAAGCATTCTGAAAGTGCTGAGGGTAATGCGCAGTGACCGTTGCATAACCGGAGAAGTCTATGAGGAGCTGACTTCGGCCTATATATTTTTGAGAAATACTGAAAACAGGCTTCAGATGTATGACGACATGCAGACCCATGCCCTCCCCGACAGCCCCGGAGCCATGGCCAGGCTGGCGGAAAGCATGGGTTTTGAGAGCACTGAGGGGTTTTTTGAAAAACTCGGTCATCACATGTCCAGGGTGCATTTTCATTTCAACGAGTTATTGAGCCCGGAGGATCCCGGGGCCGAATCAGAATCGCGAAAAAGGCTTGAAGGAGTCTGGTTTTCGCCTGAAGACAGGGAGCGCGGCAGCGAATTGCTTGCTTCTGCCGGGTTTGATGAGCCTGATTCAGTGCTTCGCCTTCTTTCTGATTTCAGGCAAAAGGCGGGCATTGGAAAGGACGGAAACCTGGCGGAGGACCGACTCAACCGCCTCATGCCGCAAGTATTGAATGCAGCGGCCGAAACTGACAGGCCGGCAATGGTGCTAAAACGCCTGATGCCGCTTTTGGAGTCGATTTTAAACCGGAGCTGCTATATTTCCCTTCTGCTGGAAAATCACGGTGCCCTGGGTCATCTTGTGGAACTTACCCGGATCAGCCCGTGGATAGTCTCTTTTTTAAGCACTCACCCTCTGCTGCTCGACGAACTGCTGGATCTGCGTTCCCTGTATGCGCCGCTGGGCCGGCAGGAGTTGGCGGAAGAGCTTTGGCACCGGCTTTCCAATCTGCCGGAAGACGACCTTGAATACCAGATGGACGAAATCCGTGTATTCAAACAGGTAAATACGTTCAGGATTGTTGCGGCTGATGTGACCGGACATCTTCCGCTTATGAAGGTAAGCGACAGACTCACCTATCTTGCTGAAACAGTGCTTGAAGCAGCGCTTCATTTGACCTGGCGGCAGATGGTGGAGCGCTACGGCAGGCCCTCGGGGGTCGGCACAGAGCCGGGCGAAATCGGATTTGCGGCAATTGCATACGGTAAACTGGGCGGATATGAACTGGGATACAGTTCGGATCTGGATCTGGTTTTTCTGCATACCGCCAGACCGGGCAGCACAGAAGGCGGACGCCTAAGGCCCATTGACAACAGCGAATTTTTCGGCAGGTTAGGCCAGAGGATAATTCATTTTCTTTCAGCTCCCACCGCCACCGGGAAGCTTTACGAAATAGATACCCGCCTCCGGCCAAGCGGAAACGCCGGCGTTCTGGTCAGCCGGATAGAAGCCTTTGAGGAGTATCAAAGGGAAAATGCCTGGATATGGGAGCATCAGGCACTGATCAAGGCAAGGCCGGTTGTTGGAGACAGTCGCGTTGCAGAGCGGTTCGGACGTATTCGCTGGGATGTAATCGCAATGGAGCGCGAACCGTTAACCCTTGCCCGATCGGTGCTCGAAATGCGCAGCAGGATGCGAAGGGCGCGTGCCCCGGCGAAAAAAGATTCTTTTGATTTAAAGCATGATCCGGGCGGGGTAATCGATATTGAGTTTATCGTCCAGTTTCTTATTCTGCGCCACGGCCATGAGTACGCGGAGCTCGGCCGCTGGACAGACGTGGTCCGGCAGTTAAACGCGCTTGCTCTCTGCGGCATCATAGAGGATTTGGAAGCACATGCCCTAAAGCAGGCTTACCTTATATACCGGTATTTTGTCCATCGAATGAACCTCCAGGAGAAAAGAGCGGTGCTTCCCCAAAACAGATTTTCGGAACTTCGCAGGCGGGTGATCGATATATGGGAGAAATATCCGGTAAAAGCCGGCCGGGGGCCTGATCGTTAAGATAAAAAAACCCCGGACGTACTGGCGGGCTATTTAGAACGAAAACCAGGATTTTCCGTTAAGGTCAAGGACGGCGAAAATTTTAACCGCAGGAATACTTGGCGTATTTTGAGGATTAAAATTTGATGGCACCGTAAAAAGTCCAATATCTGCGTTACGCGCAATTTCTCAGAATTTCACGTACGGCTAAGTACGCTGCATTCTTCGAAATTGCGCAAGCCTTGATCTTGAACTTTTTACGGCGCCATCTGAAATCAGACTTTTTACGAGTGCATCAAATTTGAGCCGGACGCAGAGATTGGCG
>JBKHFD010000043.1:0-16261 GCA_046540355.1 Desulfobacterales bacterium | reverse complement strand
GCCATCTCCTCCCTGCAATGTATTTTTTTAAAAAATCAAGCCGTGGCGTATCAAAAAAAAACCGTGAGGCCCGCCGGAGCCCACGGTTTTATGTAAATTCAATTGCGAATGTTTCCATATTAAGCAAATATATAAGGAAGAAAACCTTAGAGGTCAAGCAAAAATAAGAAAAGTACGTGCAATATCTTGACAAAAAACGAAAAATTCTTTATGAATAAAATATCCGGATATTAACAAGGCATAAACTATGCACCTTTTTTTCGCTCTTTGATTTCAACCCACTTAATTACAGGGGTATGGCATGAAGGCACACTCACTTGCAAGGTTGAAAAAAAAATTCATACCGGCAGTCTTTTTCGTTTTCACGGCCCTTATTCTGACAGGATCCGCACACGCCGGCATAGAGGATCATATAGTAGAGACTGAAACCGGTTTTTATTACACAGTGCAGAAAGGCGACACCCTCTGGGACCTTTCCGAAAAATTCTCGGATTCCCCCTGGCAGTGGCCTGATCTTTGGCAGTACAACCAGGATATTGCCAACCCCCATCTTATTTACCCCGGCCAGAGAATCCGCATCTACAAAAGGACTTTTACCGGTGAAAAGAAGGCCGAGCCCGAACCCGAGAAAGAAGAGGAGCCGGATAAGGAATACTTTACATTCACCAAAATCAACGCCGTGGGGTTTGTAAGGCAAGAGGCCGTTGTGCCGGCAGGCACCCTGTTTCAGTCCACAGGGGATAAATGGTTTATAAGCACAAACGACAAGGTCTATATCCGCCCTGCTGCAAACGCAGATATTTCAACCGGTGATACCTTTTTCCTCCACCGCACCGTAAGCCCTGTTCGTGATCCGAAAACAAATGAACGCATCGGTGTTCAGCATCTGCTTACAGGGATTGTGGAAATCCTGGAGCTCAAGGAAAATCTTGTCATCGGCCGCATAATGGCATCTTTCAGGGAGATCCTGGAGGGCGACAAGCTTTTGCCATTTTTCCCCAGGCAGCAGGAACTGGAGCTTAAACCCGGCGTTCAGGGGCTTGAAGGCAAAATTATCAAGTCCGAAGACAACTGGAAAGCCATGGGGGAAAATATAATTGCCTTCATAGACAAGGGCAGCAACCATGGCGTAAAAGTCGGTCAGAAATATAAGGTGCTCTATCCGGTGGTGGAAAAAAGGACGAAAGGCTCTGCGGAGCCCAAGGAACTGGAGCGCGAGGAAATGGGCTCCGTGGTGGTGCTGCATACCGAAAAAACGACATCAACCGTGCTGATAACGGAATCAAAGCAGGACCTGAGCAAAGGAATGCCGGTAAGTTCTATGCGTTGACAAGGGAGAAATAACCGGGCCAGACATACACAATCGCTGGTTAATGACATGTATATACCCTTTTTTATTTTTCCGCCATTTCGGCTGGCCGGCGAAACGGCGGATTTTTATATCTCCCCCTAAAGAATTGCAGAGTTTCGCCGATAACTAGAGATGGATCCCCTAAAAGCATTTTTTATTTGAACCGATTTTAAACTTTCAAAACCAGGAGGCGGCTGCCTACAACCATGCAGAATCCGGGCTATGAATTAATGCAGAAAATCCTCGAAAACGCAAAAGCTCTTCCTCCAATGCCCCAGGTAATTACCCGCGCCACGCAGGTTTTATCCGATGAAAATACCGGATTCAGGGAAATCGCCCAGGTACTGGAATCGGATCAGGGCCTGGCTACCAGGGTATTACGGCTTGCCAACTCGGCCTACTACGGGCTAAGAGTCCCTGTAAACTCGGTGCAGCAGGCATCTGCCCTTCTGGGGTTTAAAACTCTTTTCGAAATGATAGTCGTGGTAAACTCATCCAAAATGATGGGCAGACAACTGGATGGCTATGGCCTGGAGGCAAGACAGACCTGGAAGCATTCCCTTTTTACCGCCATGGGAGCAAAAACACTTGCAGAAGAAAACTTTCCGGAACTTGCAGACGACGCCTTCATGGCCGGGCTGCTGCATGATGCCGGAATGCTGCTCCTTGATCCCTACATGAAAAAGGAAAAAAACCGTTTTGAAAGACACCTCGAATACGGCAGAACCATAGAACAGGCTGAAACCGCCATATTCGGATTCAACCATGCACATATCGCTTCCGAGTATCTCAAAAAATGGATGCTTCCGGCAAGCCAGACCCACGCCATAGAATTCCACCACAACCCTTCCCAGTCAGAAGGCGACATTCTTGCCTGCATCCTGCATGCAGCAGACGCAATGGCCAACCTGCAGGGGCCTGAAAAAAATTTTTATATGGAAGAATATATGCTGACCGAAACAGGGTTTAGTAGAAACAGGCTTGAAAAACAAGGTCTTGTCACAGAAGACGAAGTCGACCGGCTGATTGAATCCATGGAGGCAAATCAGGATTAAAACCCCAGGGCGGCAACGGCGATCACTCAGACTCTTCGGTCACCTGATCCACCTTTGAATTAAAGGCCTCCACCTTTTCCTCATGAGCCTCGCTCTTCTCCTCGTAAGCCTCTGTGCGCTCATTAAGTTCTTTAACCTTTCTGGAATATTCCTCTTTTTGATCTTCCGATGCCGATTCATCCGGCCGATTCTCCGAAAGCCTTTCCCTTTCCTCTTCTATCTGCTCATATTCCTTTTCAAGTGCCTCTTGCTTCTCAACCAGGGCTTTTCTTTCCTCTCCCATCTTCCCTGCTTTTTCGGCTTTTTCCTGGGAATTCCCTGCTTGTTGTTTCCCTGACTCATTTTGCCCCCCCCGGTTTAAATCCTTGTCTCCTTCTTCGGCCGGGGTTGTTTTGCTCTCGGACTGCCTCTCCGCGCTCTCTCTGTACTGTTCCGGAATGCTGCCAACGTTGTCCGTGTAATGGACAACACCCCGGGAATCCTCGTACCTGTAGAGCTCGGCATGGCTGCCGCCGGCAAAAATAAGCATAAGAACAGTTGCATACAGGACGGGCCGCATTACAATCTCCTCTCAATGATTTTGTCTAATAGAAATCATGAAGCCAAAAAACGGCAGTTTTGTTATTCGTACCCCGGCAATTTGGAATATGTCAATGATTTTTCGGGCCCTTTTGCCGCAGGATCAGCAATGACCTTTTTTTCATCACTGAAAAAACCGCACCGCGTTTTCAAAAATGTTTATTCCGGTGGCAGGCAAGCTGTCACCGGAAATGAGGCCGCGCCCGGCCATCACGTTAAAACGCGGCCGGTCAGGGTGATTGGAAGGATGATTGAATGCCTCGGGATGCGGCATAAGACCGAAAATACGTCCCGTGGGATCGCATATTCCGGCAATATCAAGCACGGAGCCGTTCGGATTTTCAGGAAAACGTCCTTCTGCCGGTAAACCCTCTGATAGCGCGTACCTGCAGACCACTTGATTTTCGGTTATCAGCCGGTTTATCACGGAATCATCCCCAAAGAATTTGCCTTCCCCGTGACGCACCGGCAGCTCCATATGCTCAAGGCCTTTTGTAAAAATGCAGGGCGATTCTTTATTTATCTGCAGATGAACCCAGTCGTCTCTGAAATTGCCGCAATCGTTGTGGGTCAGGGCCACGGTCCGGGCTGTGTAGTCGCCGTCGCAGCCCGGAAGAAGGCCGAGGTTTACGAGCGTCTGGAAGCCGTTGCAGATGCCGAGAACCAGGTTTCCTCTGTTAATGAAATCCAGGATTCTGTCTCCCGCGTTTTTCTTCATGCGCACGGCCTGGATAACTCCTGCGCCGTGGTCGTCTCCCCAGGAAAATCCGCCTATGAAAACCATTATCTGAAATTCTTCCAGGGAAACCTCCCCTGAAATCACGTCGTTTATATGAACGACTCTTGCCGAGGCCCCTGCCAGCTCACAGGCATGCGCTGTTTCCAGGTCGCAGTTCAACCCGTAGCCGGTAAGGACAAGGGCTTTTACCCGGTTTTTTCCGTTTTGCGATACCATAGAAGCCGTGCTTTCATTTATACCTAAATTGAGGTTATATCAATCCGTCGAACGGGGCTTTCCAGGCTGCTTTAAGCTCCGCGGTATTCAGGGAAATGACATTTTCCCCTCCCGAGCGGATCTCAAAGATCCCGTCTTCTCTTATCTCCCCTATACAGGCAAAGGGATGTTCCCTGAGCATGGACTCAAATTCTGCGCGGTCTTCAGGGGCCACCGATACAATGAATCTGCCGGCGCTCTCTGAGAACAAAACATGATCTGCACGCAGGGAAGTGTGCATAGGAACCAGGTCAAGCTCGGCACTTAAGCCCAGGCCGCCCCCGATTGCACACAGGGCGAGGTGTACGCCGAGCCCTCCCCTGTATATTCCGTGCGCCGAAGAAACAAGATGCATACAAATCGCCCTGTAAAGGGCCCTGTACATGGGAAGCAGTTTTTCCGGCTCAGGGCGGGCCACGTTTAAACCAACGTATCCGAACCTGTCATAATACTCGGAGGCCCCCAGTTCATCGGCAGTTTCCCCGATAATGTATATCAGGTCGCCGGAAAGCTTGAAATCCATTGTCACGCAGCGGTTTATGTCTTTTATCACGCCTGTTGCGGAAAACTGCATGGTTTCAAGCGCCGAAAGCTTGTGGGTCTCAGCGTATTTTCCCGGCAGGTGGCCGTCTACATACATGCTGTCCTTTCCTGAAAGAAGCGGTATTCCAAAGGAGAGACACGCATCTGAGAGCGCCATGCAGGAGCGCACCAGTTGGGCCGCCTTGAACTTTCCGTCAGGATTTTTTTCAGAATCATACTGAATGCTGGGCCAGCAGAAATTGTCAACTCCCCCTACATGGTCGGGGTCGCCTCCCACTGCGATAAGTCTGCGCAACGCCTCGTCTATGGTGCAGGTGGTCATGTAATAGGCGTCTATCTGAGAATAAAAAGGAAGCAGAGCCTGGGAGAATCCAAGCCCCTGTTGGGAAGTGAGCACGGGCCTGATCACGCATGCGTCACTGTTGACATCGCGGTCTTTTCCCACAAGCGGCTTTATTACCGATGATCCCTGAACTTCATGGTCATACTGCCGGATTATCCATTCCCTGGAACAGATATTGGGCCTTGAGAGCATGTCCTTTAAAAGAGTTTCATAATCCGAAGGCTCTCCCATCACAGGCTCGCACAGACCCCTCATTTCCGGAGAAAACCAAACTGCCTCAAACTCCCACTGAGGAAACCCACGGGTCAAAAAATCCATGTTTACGTATGCACAGGTTTCATCCCCATATGTAATACGGAGTTTGCCGGAATCCGTGTATTTGCCGATCACCGTGCTTTCCACTGCATGCTTTTCCGATAGCTCAAGAAAACGCTCCACGTCCTCCGGGCGTACCGCAACCGTCATGCGCTCCTGGGACTCCGAGACCCAGATTTCCCATTGATCAAGGCCTGCGTATTTGAGCGGTACCCGGTCCAGCCACACCTCGCACCCGCCGGAAAACCTGGCCGACTCTCCCACCGATGAAGAAAGACCGCCCCCGCCGTTGTCGGTTATAAACTGAATCAGTCCGAGATCCCTTGCTTCCAAAAGGAAATCATGCATTTTTTTCTGGGTATAGGGATCTCCGATCTGGACGTGCCCCGCAGGTGTGTGTTCAGTAAAAATCTCCGAGGAGGCAGTGACTCCGTGAATGCCGTCTTTTCCAACCCTTCCGCCGCACATCAGGATCAGATCCCCGGGAGATGTTGTCTTCTGCTCCGCATGCGTTCCCGCAACCTCGGAAGGCATAATGCCCAGGGCGGTTACAAATACAAGACATTTTCCCATGTAGCCGTGATGAAAGGTCACCTGCCCGAAAGGCGTGGGAATGCCGCTTTTATTTCCCCCGTCGCGCACCCCCTCGATCACGCCGTCAAGGAGTCTTCTGGGATGGAGCCTGGGTTTTAGCTCCCCGTTATAGTCCCTGTTACCCACGCAGAAGCCGTAGCTGCCCATTATCAGTCGCGAACCTTTTCCGGTTCCCAGGGGATCGCGATAAACGCCGACAATACCGGTAATTGCGCCTCCGTAAGCCTCCATGTTGGACGGGGAATTATGGGTCTCTCCTGTAATTACGTAATAGTGACTTCCGTCAAACCTTCCAACCCCTGCATTATCCCACAACACTGAGATCACCCAGTCCTTTTCAGCCTGAAGCTTCAGGGTCGGGTCCTCTATAAAAGTCTTAAACAGGCTGTCTATGGTACGAGATATGCCTGCTGCATAGTCGGAGTAATAGAATCTTCCCCTGAAGGTATTGTGATTGCAGTGATCACTTCTGGCCTGGGAAATGTATTCAAGCTCCACATCGGTTGGCTCGTCAAGCCCCGCTGCCTTTCTTTCCGCCCTGACCCCGGGGTCGAGAAAATAGCTTCTGATAACCGGAATGTCATTGGGATTCAGCGCCAGGTTCCGAGCATCGCTTATCTGCTTTAACCTCTGGTCGGACTCTATGGATATAGTGGTAACGGTCGGAGTGTGGTCAAGCCGCACCCTGGGGATTATTATCCCGATGCCGGTATCAGGACTCCAGTCATCCGCAGAAAAAATTCTGGTCTGCTGGATTATATCATTTGCGAGAAGTTCTTTTGCAATAATTTCGGCATCCCGGCTGCTTAAACCTCCCCCCCTGATGCAGTAACGCCTTGAGGTGTATACTCCTTCTTCCGGACCAAAGCTCACCCCCAGCACGTCCTCGATTGCCTCTATTGCGGTATGTCCCGGATTGTCCTTTACCCCGGGCCGGTATCCAACCCAGATGCACCAGTCAAATCCGAGATCCAGGGGGTAAAACGAGGAGACCTGCGTTACCGGGTTTGTGAAAATCTCGTTTCTTACTGATTCGAGCTGGTCAGGGGACAGGTCCTTGTCAATGGTTACAATATTTACAGTTCGCACCGATTCTGCATGGATATTGAAATAAGCGCTGGCCTTGTTTTTCACCCCTTCGCCTTCTGCGTCTAAAAGTTCGGGCTTCAGGGCTGTTTCAAGACGATGGGCCATAATTGTCATTCTGCTGTTATAATCCTCATAATATCATTGTAGAAAACAAAAACCATCAGCATCACCAGCAGGAAAATGCCGATCTGCTGGGCTATCTCCCTGGATTTAAGCGATACCGGACTCCCCTTTGCACCCTCGATGGCAAAAAAGACAAGATGGCCCCCGTCGAGTACCGGCACGGGCAGCAGGTTTAAAATCCCCAGATTAACGCTTACAAGCGCAATAAACGAAAGCAGGCTTACAACACCGTGTTCAACCTGCTCGCCGGCCATCTGTGCAATCATGATTGGCCCGCCGAGTGTATCAAGAGAAAGGGTCCCCAGTATCAGCTTTGCCACTGAAACAACTGTAAGTTTAATTATAAGCCAGGTACGGGTCAGGCTTTCGCCCATTGCCTCTATCGGATTAAAATGAATTCTCTGCGTCTCTCCCGCGGCGGTTATGCCTATTATATAGCGCTGCCTCTCCTGGCCGAATATATCCTCCACTGTCTCTTTTTGAGGGGCAATGGTCATATTCCTCCTGGAGCCGTCTTGTTCCACAGTAAACTCAACCGGCCTTCCGCCGCTTTGGGAAACAAATTTTGCCATATCCTGCCAGGAATCAATTTTTTGCCCCTCTACGGCAACAATCTTATCCCCGTTTTCAATTCCGGCCTCCGCCGCAGGGGAATTCTCCCTGACCTCGCCTATTACGGGCTTTAGATCCATAACTCCGATGGTGGAAAACAGTGCAAAAAATATAACTATGCACAGCATGAAGTTGAATAATGGTCCTGCGGCCACAATAAGCATCCGCTGATATACCGGTTTGTGGTTAAATGAATACTCGATATCCTGCGGATCAACCTCTGAATCCGGCTGTTCGCCAACCATCTTGACATATCCGCCCAGCGGCAGCGCGGAAAGCCTGTACTCGGTTCTGCCCACTTTTTTTGAGGCAAGCTTTGGTCCGAATCCGAGGGAAAAACACTCAACTCCCACACCGAAAGCCTTGGCCACCAGGAAATGGCCGAACTCATGAAAAAAAATCAAAACCCCAAGTACGATTACAAGACCGACAATCATGCTCATAATTTAAGACCTGAATAATGCATTTAAACCACCATGGATTCCGCTGCTTTTCTGGCTTCAGTATCAGCCTGAATAACATCCTCTATTCCGGGATCCATGACCGGTCTGTATTGGTTTATCACTTTCCGGATAATTTCCGGGATCCGGTTAAAGCTTATACTTTCCTGCAAGAACGCGGAGACCGCCACTTCATTTGCTGCATTTAACATTGCGGGCATTGTCCCGCCTATTTCGCACGCTTTGTATGCCAGGGCAAGGCACGGAAATTTTTCAAAATCCGGAGACCTGAATGAAAGGCGGCCGAGTTCCGCGAAATCGGGAAACGAAAGCCCCAGCGACAGCCTTTCAGGACACGACAGGGCATATGCTATGGCGGCCTTCATGTCGGGGAGCCCCATCTGGGCCATTATACTGCCGTCGCAAAAAGCCACCATTGAATGAACAATGCTCTGGGGATGCACCACCACATCGATACTCTTAGAGCCGAGCCCGAAAAGGTGAGAAGCTTCTATTACCTCCAGGCCCTTGTTCATAAGGGTTGCAGAATCTATGGTAATCTTGGCTCCCATCTGCCATGTGGGATGAACAAGTGCATCCCTGGTCTTTATTTCGGAAAAGCTCCCGACTGGTACATCAAGAAAAGGGCCTCCTGATGCAGTCAACAGTATCCGCTCCACATCTTCTTTGCGGTTGCCCGATATGCACTGAAATACCGCACTGTGTTCGCTGTCCACCGGTAAAATGCTAACACCGCGTTCTGCCGCCTCCCGGATAACAAGGTCGCCCGCCATGACAAGGGCCTCCTTGTTGGCAAGCGCGACATCCTTTCCCGCATAGATTGCAGACAACGTCGGCAGAAGGCCCGCAGAGCCGACCATGGCAGATACTACTAGGTCAAGCTCTTCGTATGCGGCCGCCTGCCTGTAAGCATCCTCTCCGAACAGCACCTCGGTCTTCGTACCGGAAGGAATTTTTCCCTCCAGGGCGCGGGCTCCTGTCTCGTCATACACAACCGCTATATCAGGAGAAAACTTCTCGATCTGACGGGCAAGCAGTTCTATATTAACTCCGGCTGTAAGCACCTTTACGCAAAAGCGCTCAGGAAAACGCTCCAGTACATCCAGGGTGCTTTTACCTATGGATCCGGTGGATCCGAGTATGCCTATCCGGCGTTTCTTCATTTCAGAATCTGTTTCGAACTTTACGTTTTTCTTAAAAGACCAACAAGTTGAATCCGTAACCCAAGGGTAGAGCAAACAAAAGGGCGTCTATACGGTCAAGCATGCCGCCGTGGCCCGGAAGGATAGTTCCGGAATCCTTTATTCCGGATCTTCTTTTAAGCTGAGATTCAAAAAGGTCGCCTATCTGGCCCGCGATTCCGACAGTAACTGCAAAAACCATCGTAAGTGGAAAAGACATATCCGGAATCAAAAGGCTTTTAATTATAACTGCCACGGCAATATTTGCTGCAAGGCCCCCCAGAGCGCCTTCCACTGACTTACCAGGGCTGATAGAGGGCGCAAGTTTGTGTCTGCCAAAATAAGTGCCCACGTAAAATGCGCCCACATCTCCGAGAAACACCACAAGAATCACGAAAAACACCCATATCAGGCCTTCGGGGCGAGACCTAAGCAGAACCAGCGCGCAAAGAGGCAGAAAAACATATACAATCCCCTGGATCTGCGCAGCCACCTTTTCCATTATCTGCGTATTATGGCGGTATACCGGCATGGAAAAAAGAGCCCCTAAAACCAGGCCGGAAAACATCAGGAGAAAAATAATCTCAAAGGCAGCATAAAGGGCGGCCGCGATCATTGCCAGGCCTAATATTGAGCCGGTTATCGGAATCGGCTTCAAGATGGCGGCCTTATCGCCTCCGGAAACAATAAAAAAATATTCCCGGATTGCAAGCGCTGCAATTGCAGCTATAAGGCAGGCAAATACAGCGGGCGATCCCTTTAAGATAAGCACCACCAGAGCCGGTACCGCAACAATTGCTGTGAGCCATCGTTTAAAATGCATGAAAATGTCCCGGATAAAATTTCACGACCCTGAAAGCCGAGACACAGCGGCCTTTCATGAAATCATGAAGAAATCCTGCCAAAGCGCCTCTCGCGATCCTGGAAATCTTTCAGGATATTTATGTATTCCTCGCGCGTAAAATCCGGCCACAAGGTGGGAGTAACAAAAATCTCCGCATAGGCGATTTGCCATAACATGAAATTGCTGATCCGGAATTCCCCGCTGGTCCTGATCAAGAGTTCCGGATCCGGCATTTCTGCGGTATACAGGTATTTGCCGAAGCTTTCCTGCGTGATATCCCCGGGCCCGATCCTGCCTTCTTTAACCGCGGCAGCCGCAGCACGAACCGCTCCGGTGATCTCGGTCCGGCCTCCGTAGCTTAATGCAAGGGTCAGACACATCCCTTCGTTTGTCCGGGTGGCCTCCAGCGTCTCATCCAGGGTCTGCCTTACATCTTCGGGGAGTCGATCAAATTCCCCTATGGTATTTAACCGGATGTCGTTGTCCTGCATCTCCCGGGCCTCTGAGGTGACAAACCTCTTGAGCAGGGTCATCAGGGCCGAGACTTCGGATCTGGGCCTCTGCCAGTTCTCTGTTGAAAAGGCGAATAAGGTAAGATAGCGGATCCCGAGTTCCCTGCTGGCCCGCACCACCATTCGAACGGTCTCCGTACCTCTCTCGTGTCCCTTAACCCGGTTTAACATCCGCTTTTTCGCCCATCTGCCGTTTCCGTCCATTATAACGGCAACATGGCAGGGAAGCTTGGAAGGGTCCAGGCCGGAGTTTTCGGCAACCTCAGACTTCAAGGATCTCCTTTTCCTTGTCCTTGTACAGATCGTCGATCTGCTTTATATGCTCGTCTGTCAGCTTTTGGATGTCGTCAAAGGCCTTGCCGACATCATCTTCAGAGGCGTCTCCGTCCTTTTTAAGGGATTTTAATGAATCATTTGCATCCCGGCGGATATTGCGCACGGCGATCCTGTATTCCTCGCACAGCTTGTTGACCTGTTTGACGATTTCCTTTCTCCTGTCCTCTGTAAGCGGCGGAATATTTATCCGTATAATCTTTCCGTCGCTCGAAGGAGTCAAACCCAGATTGGATTTCATGATCGCCTTTTCTACTTCCTTTACCGCCGAAGGATCCCAGGGCTGAATCGTGATAAGCCGGCTTTCGGGAACCGAAAGCGATGCGATTTGATTCAGCGGAGTAGGGGTTCCGTAATAATCAACACGCACATCGTCAAGAAGGCTCAACGAAGCACGGCCTGTACGGATTTTCTTCAGTTCCTTTTTCAGCGCGGAAACCGACTTGTCCATTTTTCCTTCGGCTTCGCTGATAATAGAGTCTATCATAGCCGTTCACCCTTAATAAGGTTCAAGGTTCAAGGTTCAAGGCTCAAGGTTTGGCAGGGACAAAGAAGCTGTTCCGAGTTTATGATCGAAAGCTTAACCCCTTACCTTTATTAAATATTCTCGTAGATCCGGGTACCTATTGTCTCCCCACAGACGACATTGCGGGTGTTGCCCTTCTGCTTGAGGTTAAATACCACGAGCATCAGCCTGTTGTCCATGGCAAGAGAAATAGCCGTGGAATCCATGACATGGAGACGTTTTTCCAGCACAGACATGTAATCAATGCTGTCGATAAAAACCGCCGCCTTGTTTCCCACAGGGTCCATGTCATAGACCCCTTCAACCTTAGTACCCTTGAGCAGCACCTCTGCATGTATTTCGGCCGCTCTCAGGACAGCCGCCGTATCGGTGGTAAAATACGGGTTGCCTGTTCCGGCAGCAAATATAACCACGCGCCCTTTTTCAAGATGGCGAATGGCTCTTCTGCGTATATAAGGCTCGGCCATCTCGTGCATGGAAATGGCTGAAAGCACCCGTGTAGGCAGATCAAGCTTTTCAAGGGCGTCCTGAAGCGCCAGGCTGTTCATTACCGTGGCCAGCATGCCCAGGTAATCGGCCGATGCCCTTTCCATGCCCTTTGAACTGCCGGCAACCCCCCGAAATATATTGCCGCCTCCAACCACCAGGGCGATCTGTACGCCAAGCTCGGCAACCGACCTGACCTCCTCTGCCACATAAGCCAGGGTCGCTGGGCTGATGCCGTACTTCTCGTCGCCCATAAGGGCTTCGCCGCTCAATTTCAGAAGTACGCGATTAAATGCAGGGTGATACACGCTTTCAGCTTTCTCCGATCTTAAAACGGGCAAAACGGTTAATGGTTATTTTCTCGCCTGTCTTTGCTATCGTCTCGTTTATAACATCTGAAATCGTAAGATCCGTGTTCCTGATGTATAATTGATTCATCAGGCACGATTCCTTGTAGAATTTGCTCATCTTTCCCTCGACGATTTTCTCGGCAACATCTTCGGATTTTCCCATCTCAAGGGCCTGCTGGCGATAAATCTCCTTTTCCCTTTCCACCACGTCGGCGGGAATGTCCTCGGGCACCACCCCAAGAGGGTTTGAGGCAGCTATGTGCATGGCTATGTTTTTTGCAAATTCCTTGAATTCGTCTGTTTTTGCAACAAAATCCGTCTCGCAGTTAACTTCCACAAGAACTCCGATTTTGCCGCCCATGTGAATATAGGACTGGACTACGCCGTCGGCCGCTGTCTTTCCAGCGCGTTTCTTTGCAGTGGCAAGGCCTTTTTTCCGCAGATAATCAGCCGCCTTGTCCATATCCCCTTCACATTCTGTAAGGGCCTCCTTGCAGTCCATTATTCCGGCCCCCGAGCGGTCTCTTAACTGTTTGACCATATCCGCTGATATCGTCGGCATAACTATTCTCCTGTGTTTGCAGCTTCTTCTGATTGTTCTGATTTTTGGGTCTGATCTGAAGTCGCGCCCGCTTTAGTGCCGGATGCCGCCTTCCGGATAACCTCGACGACAGGGCCCTGCTCGTCCTCGGAGATCGCCCGCCGTTCAGCCGCGGCTTCAGGCGGCAGCTCCGCCTCTTCGGCTTGCTTGTCCTTTTCGGCCTGCAGCTTTTCCTCGCGGCGCTTGGCGCCTTCGATTACCGCATCCGCAATCCTGGAAGTAATCAGTCGTATTGAACGAATGGCGTCATCATTGCCTGGAATCACATAATCTATCATGTCGGGATCGCAGTTTGTATCCACGATCGCAACAACCGGGATGCCGAGCCTCAACCCTTCGCGCACCGCAATGGCCTCCTTCTTGGGATCCACTACAAAAAGCGCCCCCGGAAGCGACTTCATTGAACGAATTCCGCCCAGGTTGTTGTCAAGCTTGACCCGTTCCTTTAACATGTAAACCCGTTCCTTTTTGGGATACATGTTTATGGAGCCGTCGTTTTCAATGGTATTGAGATAATTTAACCGCTCGATGCTCTTTTTGACCGTTTCAAAATTGGTGAGCATGCCGCCGATCCATCTGTTATGCACGTAAAACATCTCGCAGCGGTTTGCCTCTTCGTAGATCGTCTCCCTGGCCTGTTTCTTGGTGCCGACAAACAAAACACCTTTGCCACCGGCCACAGTGTCTGCCACAAAGTCATAGGCAGTCTTGAACATTCGCACCGTCTGCTGCAGGTCAATAATATAAATACCGTTTCTGGCCCCGAAGATGTATTTTTTCATCTTGGGATTCCAGCGCCGGGTCTGGTGTCCGAAATGGACACCGGCCTCAAGCAGCTCCTTCATTGTTACATAAGCCATTTACATACTCCTTTTTCTTCGGTTTTAAATCCACCGTCCATGTCATCCCGGCAGCCGACTTTTTGTAAAAAAGCACCGGGCCGCCGGTCAAAAGACGTGTGTGGTTGATTAATAAATTTAGTCTCTATACCAGAAGATACATGTGCCTGCAATATTTTTATTATCATCTTTTCTGCAGTACCGCCACCCGATAATGGCCTGCATAGTCTTTTAAAAACTCTATGCTTCTAAACGAGTCCTGTCTGCGGCACAAATCTTCCACAGCGGATTTCTGGTCGTATCCGATTTCCAAAAGCAAAAACCCATCCGGCACAAGGTATTCGGAAGCTTTGCCGACAAGCATACGAATCGCCTCAAGACCGTCTTCTCTGCCGTCAAGGGCCATACGGGGTTCATAGCTGCTTATTTCCGGCTGAAGGCCGGAAATATCATAAGAAGGGACATACGGGGGATTTGATACAATAATGTCAAACCCGGCCCCTTCGGGGTCAACCGCTTCCAGCCAGTTGCCGCCAAATAAACAGATCCGTTCTCCCGCACCGTTTTGCTCCGCGTTTTTTCCTGCAACCTGCAGGGCCGGATAAGATTTGTCAACTGCAAAATAGATATGGCCTGCACGTTCAACTGCAAGGCTCACAACAACGGCTCCCGAACCCGTGCCCAGATCAATAACTCTTTTCCTATCCGATGATTCCTTCGGCAGGCGCGCAAGAGCCGCCTCCACAAGATGCTCTGTTTCAGGTCTGGGTATAAGGACGTCCGGGGTCACGTAAAAAGGAAGGCCCCAAAACTCGGTGTTGCCGAGAATGTAGGCCACCGGCTCGCGTTTCACTCTGCGGCGGATCATATTGCGATAAGATGACAGCTCGGTCTCAGAGAGCGGCTGGTCGTGACGGATATATAAATCAATGCGCCCGACACCCATCACTTCCGCAAGCAGAAGCTCCGCTGTCAGGCGGGGGGAGTCGATACCGCGGGAACGGAAAAAATCGGCGGTCCATTGAAGGACGTCAAGAACGGTCCACGTCAACGGTTTCTTCGAGTTGTGATTCCGCATTCTGCAACGCCCGGGCCTGGTAGAAGGTGGCAAGTTCGTTGATTATCTCATCGAGCCCGCCCTGCAGGACCTGTTCGAGTTTATACAGGGTCAGTCCTATTCTGTGATCTGTAACCCGGCCCTGGGGGAAATTGTAGGTCCGGATTCGCTCGCTTCTGTCTCCGCTTCCCACCTGGTTTCTTCGTTCCTGGATGATTTTTTCGTTCTGCTGCTGCAGCTCAATGTCATAAAGCCTCGCGCGCAGGACTTTCATCGCCTTTGCCTTGTTTTTGTGCTGGGATTTTTCATCCTGGCATGTCACTACAAGGCCGCTTGGAAGGTGAGTCAGCCGGACGGCGGAATCTGTTGTGTTAACAGACTGTCCACCGGGACCGCTGGAACGGAACACATCAACCTCGATATCGTTTGGGTCGATATTTATTTCCACGTCCTCTGCTTCAGGAAGTACGGCAACCGTAACCGCGGATGTATGAATCCTGCCCTGGGCCTCTGTGCTCGGGACCCGCTGCACCCGATGGGTTCCGCTTTCGTATTTCAGGTGGCTGTAAGCGCCCCGGCCATTGACCATGGCGATCACTTCCTTAAACCCGCCCGAATCGGTCCAGTGGGCATCTATGAGCTCGATTTTCCACCCCTTGGATTCGGCATAGCGAGAATACATCCTGAAAAGATCCCCGGCAAAAAGGCTTGCCTCTTCTCCGCCCGTACCCGCTCTTATTTCCAGGAAAACATTTTTTTCGTCATTGGGATCTTTCGGAACAAGCTGTTTCTTTAACTCCTGTTCCAGTTCGTCCTGACGCTGCTTAAGCGAGTCTATTTCGCTTTTTGCAAGCTCCTTGATCTCCGGGTCGCTGTCTGAGAGCAGGTCCCGGCTCTGTTTAAGTTCTTCCTGCACCCGAAGGTATTCACGGTAGAGTTCAACGATCTTTCCAAGCTCGGCATGCTCCCGGACATATTTGGGATATAACTCGCGGTTTCTCACAACATCGGGGTCTGAGAGCAGTTGCTCGAGTTCGGAATATCTTTTTTCTATGCCTTCCAGACGTTCAAACATGAAAATTTCCGGAATCCATTACTTACCGCCGGCAGGCTTGTAATTGCCGTATTTGCGGCGGAATCGCTCGATCCTTCCGGCAGAGTCGACAAGCTTCTGCTTGCCTGTATAAAAAGGATGACACTGGGAACAGATTTCCACGGAAATTTTTTCTTTTGTGGAACCCACCGTAATTTCATTGCCGCAGGCGCAACGAATGGTTGTCTCCTGATACTGCGGATGAATATCTTTTTTCATTTCAAACACCTCAAAATCCAAAAAATTTAAAGTTATATATCCTTAAACCATCTTAATCACCAAACCATTAACCATCAACTAAACAATCAACCATTACCCATTAACTATTAACTATTAACCATTAACCGTCAATCACGAATTCATTGCATCCAGAAATGCTT
>JBKHFD010000042.1:0-16319 GCA_046540355.1 Desulfobacterales bacterium | reverse complement strand
GACCCCGACCTTGGGTTTCCTTGGAAGTCCAGTATCTGCGTTACGCGTAATTTCTCAGAATTTCACGTACGGCTAAATACGCTGCATTCTTCGAAATTGCGCAAGCCTTGATCCTTAACTTTTTACGGCGCCATTTGAAATTGCTTTTTACGAGTGAATTAAAAATAATATAGATTATAATTTATTTATCATCAACAAAGCCGGGGTGTCCATAATGAATATTGCAATTGTTGGCGGCGGGCGGATGTGTCAACGTTTACTTGATTTTATTATCAACAAAGGAATTCACATGGTTGAGCCGAATGTGGTTGCTGTGGCCGATCCAAAGGCCGGGGCGCCGGGAAGACGCCGGGCCGAAGAACTCGGTATCTTTGTAACCGATGATTACAATGAATTTTTTGACCGGGACGATGTTGATTTGATTATAGAACTGACGGGTAATCTAGACATCTATAACGATATTCTGGAAAAGAAGAAAAATCGTGTCCGGGCTCTGCCTCATACTATCGTGATGCTGTTTTGGGGTGTGGACAATGCCTCCGGGCAGGAAGGACAAAACGATTTTTACGCCAGCAGCAAAAACAATGTTTATGAAGTCCTGATGAATCAATATATTCAGGAAGAGGCCATGGTTATAGACAAGGACTACCGGGTTATTGATATGAACGAGGCCATGTTAAACAAGCTGGGAAGAAGAGGCGAGGAGGTTTTCGGCGAGTATTGCTATAAACTCGGGCATCACCTCGATGAGCCGTGTTCCGGGAAAAATCACCCCTGTCCGCTCAATGAAGTATATGAAAAAAACAAACCGTGCATGACTAACCATGTCCATCTGGATCAGGACAACAATGAAATCTATTATGCCATTTCCTGCTATCCGCTTACCAGCAAAGGGCAAATTGTTGGTGTTATTGAAATACTTCGCGATATAACCCCCGAGATAAAAGTCCAGAAATCACAGATGCATCAGGAAAAGCTTATGTCAATAGGCCGGCTCTCAGCAGGTATAGCCCATGAGATCAACAACCCGCTGACAACCATTATGACCTCGGCAATGATGCTCCAGGAGGAGCTTGCCCCCAGCGATGAGATGTATGAAGAATTGCAGATAATCTCAAACGAGGCCCAGAGATGCCGGAAAATAGTTCAGAGCCTTCTTGATTTTGCCAGGCAGACAAAGCCAATGCAGAAGCTGCATGATATCAATGACATAATAGCCGAGAGCATATACCTGACGAAAAAACAGGCCGAATTCAGCGATATTGAAATAAAAACCCACCTTGCAGAGAACATGCCTCAAGTGTATGTGGATAAGGAGCAGATACAGCAACTTGTAATAAACTTGATCTTAAACGCCGTGGAAGCCACGGATCCCGGGGGACAAATTACCATTTCCACTGAATCCCCCCGCAGTGCGGATAAGATTTACATGCATGTTAAAGATACTGGCAGGGGTATTGCCAGCGAGGATCTGGGAAGAATTTTTGACCCATTTTTTACCACCCGCGAATTCGGCACCGGCCTGGGGCTCTCGATATCCCACAGTATTGTGGAGCGGCACGGTGGAGAAATCAAGGTGGACAGCCGGCCCGGCCGTGGAACCAAGTTTACCGTTATCCTGCCGGCAGGAGGTGAGTCTCAGGGATGAGCGATCAGCAGACTCCGCGCATACTTATAATAGACGACGAAGCCCAGATCTGCCGCAACTGCTGTAAGATTCTTGCCAAAAATTCATATCACACCGAATATGCTTTAGACGGCAGAACGGGTTTGGAAATGCTCGGCAAAAATCATTATGACGTGGTTATAACAGATGTGCGCATGGGCCGGGTCGGAGGCATGGAAATTCTGAAATGGATAAGGGAGAACCGTCCGGAGACAATGGTGATAATAATCACCGGCTATGCAAGTATTTCTTCGGCAGTGGATCTTATGAAAACAGGGGCCTATGACTATCTGCCCAAGCCATTTACCCCGGAGGAGCTGCGGCGGGTGGTTTCAGAAGCCCTGGAACATCAGCAGGTCGTAAGACAGAACCGGCAGTTGATGGGGGAACCGCGGCATACTGCTCCCATGGTTTCCCATCAGCTTGTGGGCAGCAGCCCCCGGATACAAAAAGTTATTGAAATGATTCAAAAAGTAGCGGACACGGATGCCACGGTACTGCTGCATGGAGAGAGTGGTACAGGCAAGGAGCTTGTTGCAAGAGCTATTCATGCCAACAGCAGCCGGCATGACAGGGTTTTTTTCGGCGTTGATTGCGGCACCCTGTCAGGCAGCCTGCTTGAAAGCGAACTTTTCGGATACCGGAAAGGAGCTTTTACTGACGCCAAAAAGGATAAGGCGGGCATATTTGAACTGGCCGACGGTGGTACTGTTTTCCTTGATGAAATAAGCAACACCACCCCTGATATTCAGGGCAAGCTGCTCAGGTTTTTAGATACCCAGGAATTTCTGCCTCTCGGTGATACCACACACCGCCGGGTTGAGGTCAGGCTGATTTTTGCCACAAACAGGGATTTAAAGCAGATGGTGGCTGAAAAAACATTCAGGGAGGATTTTTATTACCGGATTTTTGTTTACCCGATTTACCTGCCTCCCTTAAGGGAGCGCAAAAGTGACATTCTGCCCATTGCCTATCATTTTCTCGGCCAGCTTAATTTACAGAGGGGAAAGTCCATCTCGGGTTTTGACGATAAAGCCGCAAACAGGCTTCTCAATTACCACTGGCCAGGCAATGTCAGGCAGTTGCGCAATACAGTGGAGCGGGCGGTGATTCTTTGCGAGACAGATACCATTACTGTTCAGGATCTGCCTCATCTAAGCGATCTTGGCGATATTGAAAGTCTGGTTGAATATGTACCCGAAACCAACGAGGAACTGATACAGGTGAAAAAACAGATAAGGCAGAAGGCCGTGGCCAGGGTGGAGAAAAATTTTCTGCTCCACGCCCTGGAGCAGAATGAATGGAACATTTCACGCGCAGCACGTCAAACCGGGATGCAGCGCCCCAATTTTCAGAATCTCATGAAAAAATACGGAATCAAGGTTTCGGCAAGATAACCTCTTTTGCCGCTTCGCGATTTCCGCAATCAGGATTTATACATCTGCATATTTTTTTTATACAGTATTTCTTAGGTTCATTCCTCTACCGCCGTTACTGCATTAATTCTTCCGGTACTGTTTGAGTCGGACCGGCCTTACTTCTTTCCGGTGTATGCATAATAGCTGCACTCAAATATGTTTGAAAATTGGTTTGGATAATTATTTTTTTATATTTCAATTGGTTGCGAGTAGTTATTTTTTTGGCATGCAACCTGCATGTAATAGAACAAAAGTCACAAAAGGCAAATAAATTGGCTAAAACCATTGTCTGTTTATGAAAACAAAATTTTTCCCGGGCCTGCAAAGGCTCAATAAAAAAGGAGGAGGAAATGGCTGAAAAACAAAAAGTCCTTGTGGTGGACGATGAAAAGAATATTTGCGAAAACGTAAAAAAGATTCTTGTCAAAAACGATTTTGAGGTGGAAGAGGCCAACAGCGCTCAGGAGGCTTTGGATAAAATGGCCGGAGATTCTTTTTCCCTGCTTATATCCGACATGGTTATGCCGAATATGAACGGTCTGGAGCTGCTCAAGGAGGTAAAGGAAAAATGGCCTTCTACAAAGGCGCTGATCATGACCGCGTATGCCTCCACGGATACGGCTGTCAAAGCCATTCAACTCGGCGCACTGGATTATATCACCAAGCCGTTTACCCCGGAAGAGCTTCGCGAGATCGTCAATCTTGCCGTCTCTGACAAGCTTGCCGAAGCACCGGTGCCAGAGCAGGTAAAAGAGCGGATTAACGTAATCGATATTGATATTCCCTTTGATGCAGACGAGGTGGCCAAATACACCGGAGAAGATTATGTCAAGAATCTGAGCCGTTCGGACATGCCCGTAGTGGAAGTAAACAAGCCAGAGCATTACTGCGAGGTCGGTCAGATGGTCTGCGAGATTTTCAAAAAAATGGGCAAAACCTGCAAGGCCGGGGTAAAAAAGCAGGAATGCCCCCAGAAAAAGTCAAAGGCGGGCAAAGCCGGCAAGGGCCGGGATGTGAAAAAACTTATCGGTGTTGATATGCCGTTTAATTACGATGAAGTTGTAGCCCTTACCGGTCCCGAGTACGTTGCCAATTTGCAGGGGGAATTTGCCTTCATGCCCTACGAGGAGCTAAAGGAACGCACCAGGGAGATGATGCGCGATAAGGATAAAAGGGATGCAAGCGTAATCGAGTTTCCCGATCGCCGGGCAAATGAGAAAATTCTTGTTATAGATGATGAGCCTTATATTACAAAAAATGTAAAGAAAATACTTGCCAAGGAAGGCTACGGGGTGGAACAGGCAACGACAAAGGAAGAGGCCATGCAACAGATTAAAGAAAAATCTTATAATCTGGTTTTGCTCGATTTGAAAATTCCCGGGGTCAAGGGTATGGAATTGCTAAAAGAGGTAAGAGATAATCAGCCCGAAGCCAAGGTAATTATTATCACGGGATACGCCAGCATTGAAAGCGCCAAGGAAAGCGCGCGACTCGGGGTTTTCGACTACCTGCACAAGCCGTTTACACCCCAGGAGATCCGCAATGCAGCAGAAAACGCCATGACCCTTGCCGCATGATTCAGACCAGATATTTACACATCTCCCCGGGCCGGGTTTCACCCGGACCGGGGAAATTTTTGTGGGGTTAATTTCCCGTGGAAAGAAATTTATGAATTTTGTCGCAAACCCCTTCCAAGCAATCCGGAGGTGTCCATATAATTTCCGGATCCTGTCTAAACCATACGAGCTGGCGCTTGGCATACCGCCTGGTATCTCTTTTCATCTGATCCACTGCGTCCTGCCAGGACAGGCAGCCGTGCAGATAATTTGTCATATGTCTGTATCCCAGCGACTGCATTGATTTTAGTTCAGAGCCGTAGCCTTTTTCCAGCAGGCCGCGGACTTCGTCGAGAAGGCCGGCTGCTATCATCTTTTCAACCCGCTGATTAATCCTTTCGTAGAGTATTTGGCGCTCAACGTGGAGTCCGATCTTTATGGCGCAAAACGGACTTTCTGAAAACCCGTGATTCCGGCGGTATTCGGATATGGGCCGGCCTGTGATTTTGTAGACTTCTATAGCCCGGATTATTCTGTATGTGTCATTGGGATGTATACGACCGGCGGCCTCGGGATCACATGCGGCCAGCCGGTCGTGGAGATATTTGCTTCCCTTTTGGCGGGCTTTGCCGCGAAGTTTTTCTCTTAGTTGCGGGCTGGAAGGAGGAGCCTGGAACAATCCGTGGAGCAAAGCTTTGATATACAGGCCCGTACCTCCGATGATCAGGGGGAGTTTATTCTGTTTTTTCAGGGCGGTAACCGTCTCCCGTGCCTCTCTGGCGTATCTTGCGGCATCATATGGTTCATCAGGATCGGCAACGTCGATCATGTAGTGGGGAGCCGCGGCACGTTCGGCCGCCTCCGGCTTCGCCGTGCCGATGTCCATGTACTTGTATATCTGCATGGAGTCGGCGCTGACAATTCCGCCGTTAAATTGGCGGGCCAGCTCCAGGGAGAGCCTGGTTTTTCCGATGCCGGTGGGCCCGCATATAACAACCACCTTCGGCCTGGCCATGGATGAAACAATCATAGAGTCGGATTCAGCGGTTTTACCGCAATCCTCTCCCGTTTTTTCCCTCTATAGTCACCACTCCGAGCTGAAGGGCATAGCCCACCAGGGAGGCGGTATTTTTCATGTTCAATTTTTCCATCAGGTTGGTGCGGTGCTTGGCCACGGTTTTGGGGCTTATTGCAATCCGTCCTGCAATTTCATTGGCTGTGGCCCCCTCTGCGATCATCCTGAATATTTCCTGTTCACGTCTGGTAAGTTGGTTATAGGTGCTTGAATCAGGCTTTCCCGTATCTTTTTTCAGATATTTGTTTATAATGTCCGCGTTTATTTCGGCGCTCAGGAAATACTGGTGGTTGGAGGCCGTGCGTATGGCGCCGATCACTTCTTCAAAAGGGCTGGTTTTTAAAAGATAGCCCTTGGCCCCCGCATGCAGGACTTCCCTGATATAGTCCTGCTTCTGGTTCATGGTAAGGATGACCACTTCCGCTTTTTGCGAGGCTTCCCTGATCCGCTGTATGACTCCTGATCCGCCCAGATTCGGCATGGAAATATCCACGAGAAGGACATCCGGCTCGGCTTCTTTGAGTTTTTTCATCATTTCGTCGCCGTCTGCGGCCTCGGCTGCGACTTTGATGTCTCCCTCTTTTTCAAGAAGCGCCTTTAAGCCCTCCCGGGCCACGGCCTGATTGTCTGCAAGCATTAGTTTGATTTTAGCCATGATCCTCTCTTTTCTCCGGAAATTGTGAAATTTTTTTGTTGTTTGTAAATTCTGAATGCCTGAGATTGTTAAGTAACATCCAGAACTCCTATTCTGGCGGCATAACGTACCAGCGAAGCTGAGTTTTTTAGGAGGAGTTTTTCCATGATGCTCATCCGGTGTTTGGCAACTGTTTTGGGGCTGATCCTGAGTTTTCCGGCAATTTCGCCGGTGGTAGCGCCTTCGGCAAGAAGCCGGAATACCTCCTGTTCGCGTCTGGACAGTTTCGAATAACGACTGGTTTCAGTGTCGGTCTCCTGTTTGTTCATAAAGGTATCTATTATTTCCGCGCTGATTTCAGGGCTCAAATGATACCCTTTGTCATGCACTTTACGGATGGCGGCTGTGATTTCCGAAATCGATGCTGTCTTTGGCGCATAGCCCCTGGCCCCGGCCTGAAGGCAGTCGCGCACGGTTTTTCTGTTTTTTTCTGCTGTAAGTATAAGAATCTCTGTCCCGCCGCCTGCCTCCCTGTAGCGTCTTATGGCATCCACGCCTTCAAACCCCGGCACTGCAGGTTCAATAACGGCAACATCAGGTTTTGCTTTTCTGATCATTTCCATCGCTTCTTTGCCGTCAGATGCCTCGGCCGCAACTTCCATGTCCGGCCGGCCGGAAAGCAAAGCCTTTATTCCCTGGCGGATTACCAGTTGGTTGTCCACAAGCATAAGTTTGATTTTCATCTGGCCGTTCCTTATCTGTTTTATTTGGTTTCGGTTTCACGCCGTCTGACACAAAGACCTTCTCCGGGTTCTTTTCCGCGGAAGTTAAGAAAAGGGAAGCGGTTTGCCGGTTCTGTAGGCGACTGCCTGGCAGGCTGCAACCAACCGGCCCGTTTCATCAGTAACCTTTATGTCATAGCTTGCGGTTTTGCGGGAACCACTGATCTCCCTCGCCTCGGCGCACAGTTTAACCGCTTCTGACGGGCTGCTGATATAAGTTACATTTACATTTAGAGCCACTGCAATACTCCCGGAAGTCTGGCTTGCGGTTTCAAACGCCTCGTCTATCAGAGAAAATATTGCGCCTCCGTGGGCCCGCTTATATATGTTTGCCATTGATTTAGGATCATAGGACATCTCGACTTTAGAAAAACCCGCTCCGAGATCCAGCAGCTTCATGCCGAGGGTTTGTGCGAGTGGTTCGCCTTGAACCTCCTTATAAATAGCCTTTTCAACCTCCGGATCTATTTTGCGCGCGGTTCCGGTTTTCAAGATACCCTCTCCCCTGTAATGCAGTTTATTTAAGCTTCTGCCAGAACTCTTCGGCTTCGGTCAATCCGTTTTTATGCCCCTTCCCGGCCCTGCTGTTGTCCGGTGTTTTTTCTGTTTTCCTGAGTCTTGCCACCCGGTCGGCTATAGGCGGATGTGTGGAAAACATCTGCGTAAGACTCCGGCCTGATACCGGATTTGCGATAAACATGTGTGCTGTTGAAGGATCCGCCTGCATTGGAATCCGTTTTGAATAAGTGTCAAGTTTTTCAAGGGCACTGGCAAGCCCTTCGGGGTTCTGCGTGATTTCCGCCGAGGTTCCGTCTGCAAGATATTCCCTGGAGCGAGAAACCGCGGCCTGGATCAGAACCGCTGCTATCGGGGCGATAATTGCCGTTGCAAGCAGAGCAAAGATTCCGCCCCCTTCGCCTTCGTCCCGCGAAAATCCGCCGAAGATTGCAGCCCATCTTGCAAAGCTTGCAATAAGCATTATTGCGCCGGCAAGCGTGGCTGCAATGGATCCTATCAGTATGTCTCTGTTTTTGACATGTGATAGTTCGTGGGCAAGAACGCCCGACAGTTCATCCCTGTTCATATAACGAAGCAGACCCTGGGTTACAGCCACTACGGCGTGAGCCGGGTTTCTGCCCGTAGCAAACGCGTTGGGCGCCTCCTGGGGCAGGATGCAGAGCCTGGGCATGGGGAGTCCTGCCCGGCTGCATAGTTCTTCCATGATTTCGTATAGTTCAGGGGCATCCTTTCTCTCAACTTCCCGCGCCTTGTACATTTTAAGTACTATTTTATCCGAATACCAATAAGAGAAGAAATTCATGGCCCCTGCTATTATCAGGGCTATGGCCATGCCGCCGGTGCCTCCCAGCACCCCGCCTATTGCCATTATTATTGTCGTAAGTACTGCAAGAAGGATTGTGGTTTTGATGCGGTTTCCCATATTTGAAATACTTCCTGTTATTAAAGTTTATTTTTTTTTCGTTTTTAACATCCGGTTTCCTGAAAACGGGTGCTTATAAGTTGTAAATATAAGACAAATTTCCGGAAGTTCAAGAACAGAAGGTTATGATTTTGTCTCAAGATAACGTAGGCGTCTGAGCAGATCCAGCCATCGCCCCATCAGCAGTGCAAGCTCTGAAGGCCCCCCGGATCGTCCGTTTTGCGATTCCCGGGAAGAACTGCGGAATTGTTTTTCATCGGACGCATTTTTATCCACGCCCGTGTGCAGTTTATTATAAATTTCGTCCGCCTTGTGCTTATGCCCCTGGGTTTCATACAGACGGGCAAGCGTATGGGTATATGGAAGGCGGGTGTCATTCATCTTCATATTCTCCGGGATTTGCCAAAAATTTGAATACAATTTCGTCCCGCGCCACCATGTGAAGTTCCCGGCGGGCAATGTGTTCAATATATTCAGGGTCGTTTTTCAGGCGGTTAACCGTTCTGTAAAGGGCTGCGTTTTCCTTTTCAAGCTGAGCGTTTTTCTCCTGTACAGAGTTCAGGTCCTCCTTCATCGATTTTAGGGCCAGAAGACCATGGTCAGCAAAAATAATTGTCAGCAGATATAGGCCCAGTGCAAGGGCTGCTGCCCAGAGAAAGATATCTGCCAGGGTTGATCTGTCTGAAACGAATTTCAATTTCGTTTCACCATTGACATCAGTGATTTTAATTCGTCCCGCTGAAAAAACGCTGCACAGGCAGCATACACGGTAACACCACCAAGTATTGCCGCAAATACATTTGCCAGAAGTCCCAAGGCCCCTCCAGCGTAATCGGGCGGAAACATTCTGTGCCACCAAAGCAGCATGCCTCCCATTATTATTGAAGATAACACAGTTCTGGCCACTGATACAACGATCTTTTTCCAGTAAATCTCTCCCATTCTTTTTTGAAGCACGGCGGCAAGAAGAAAGAAATTAATCATTGAGCCCAGTGATGTGGCTAGTGCAAGGCCTCCGTGAGTAAGCGGTCCCATAAGGATAATGCCGAAGGCTATGTTGGCAATTATGGAGTAGGTGGCCATCTTTACGGGCGTTTTGGTGTCCTGCAGGGCGTAGAATGTGGATACCAGTATGCGAACTCCGGAAAAGGCCCAGAGTCCCACAGAATAATGGAAAAGAGCGTAAGCTGTATGTTTCATGCTTACAACATCAAATGCTCCGCGCATAAACAAAAGACCAACGATCGGTTCCCGCAGCGCTATCAGTCCCGCCATTGCCGGCACTGTGATAAAGAAAATCATTTTCATCGAATAGGCGAAAGTATCTGCAAGGGCGTCGTAGTCTTTTGCCGAAGCCTGCCTGGACAGGCTGGGCAGCAATGCCACAGATGCCGATATGGCAAATATCCCCAGAGGAAACTGAACCAGGCGGTCTGCATAATAAAGGTAGGATACACTGCCTTCCCGCAGCAGGGAGGCCAGAAGCGTACCAACCAGAATATTGATCTGATAGACCGCGGCTCCAAACACAGCAGGTCCCATGAGAAGGCCTATTTTTTTTAATGCCGGGTGCCAGAAAGGTGCTTTCTGCCATATCACTATTCCCTTTTTGAGCAGAAACGGCACCTGCAGGGCCAGTTGAATCACGCCCCCGGCAAGAACCCCAAAAGCGACGCCTATGACAGGTGTATCAAGATAGGGGGATATAAACAGGACTGCTGCTATCATGGTCAGATTTAAGAAAACCGGGGCCAGGGCAGGGGCGGCAAAGTGCCCCAGGGCGTTTAAAATGCCCATGCTCAGGGCTACCAGGCAGATAAAGATTATATACGGAAACATGATCCTGGTAAGTGTTACAGTGAGGGCGAACTTGGAGCCTGCAAACCCGGGGGCAACAACTTTTACAATCCACGGGGCCCCGGCTATGCCGGCCAGGGCGATTATAACCAGAATAACAGAAAGCATCCGCACCGCGGAGCGTGCCAGTGCAAAGGCCTCTTCCCTGCCGTATTTGGTCATCTGCTCGGTAAATACCGGGACAACCGCCATGCTGAGGGTGCCCTCGGCAAACAGCCGCCGAAGCAGATTGGGAATGCGAAAAGCCACAAAAAAGGCGTCAGACAGAAGTCCCGCCCCGAAAAACCAGGCGATCACCAAGTCCCTGACAAACCCGAGGATTCTGCTTAAAAGAGTTGCCAGCCCGATAACCCCTGCTGCCTTTGTAGCGTGTCTTTTCTCGTTCATGATCCCCGATATTTGCAATATTCTTTCTGATAGTCAAAAATTTTGTGATTTTTTCAAAAACGGTTGCCCGGCTCGTCCTGCATTCCGATATATTTTAGGCTTGACATAATTCACATAGCGCGTTATTTAGAGTCGTTATAATTTTAGTGATCAGCAACCCTGATGGCACCGTAAAAAGTCCAATATCTGCGTTACGCGCAATTTTTCAGAATTTCACGTACGGCTAAGTACGCTGCATTCTTCAAAATTGCGCAAGCCTTGATCTTGAACTTTTTCCGGCGCCATCTAAAATCAGACTTTTTACGAGAGCATCAACCCTGTATAAGTATAATAAATTTTGCAGGATAAATTTCAGCAAAGGAGAGTGGTAAGTTGGCCAATCACAAATCAGCGCTTAAAAGGATCAAGCAGAACAGCAAGCGGCGCATGCGTAACAAAATGGTTAAGACCCGCGTGAAGACCTCGGTTAAGAAGGCGCTTTCCGCGGTCGAGAAAAACGACGATGCAGCGGGAGAACTGAAAAAAGCCCAGTCCGTTATTGACAAGGCAGCCAAAAAGGGGGTACTGCACCGCAAGACAGCAGCCCGCAAGATTGCGCGCCTGAGTCGCAGAGCAAATATATCGGCTTCCGTCTAGAAGTCATCTGTCATTCGATAATAAATCCGCTCTGCCAGTCTTCCCGACAGCCTGGCAATAGCGGATTTTTTTCGTTGTTCCGTGGCAAGCTTGTCACCCGAGGCATCATATTCTTCAGAGGCTGAGATACCGCTTGCAGACCACAATACCTTGCCCTCGGGATCCAAAAGTTCTGCGTCCACTGTTACAGTAATTCGGCGCCCCCCCGTGGTATGAGAGGTGATATGTGAAATGGTGGAGCTTCGTGCTGATTTGATAACCCCGGTTAAAACCGCGTCAGCCTCTTTGCGGCCCGTTATAGATGCTTTTGCCGCCCTGGTGAATTCATGGGAGATGTCGCTGGTTATTACTGATTCAATACCTGTTTCTCCCGTGCGGTTTTTAAAGGTTTCGATCGAAAGCTTCCCCAAATTGCCGGGAAGCTCACCCGACCCGGAAAACCGGTAGCCGCAGGCCGCCAGACTAGCTATTAAACAGGCAAGCAGTATGTATTTTAACCAGGTGCGGAAATGGATTTCCATTATATTTTTCCTAAACCACTATGTTTACAAGCTTGTTTTTTACAGTAACGACCTTTTTTACAGATTTGCCGGCAATAAAGCGATTCACATTTTCATCCGAAAGGGCTCGTTCCTTTATAGCTTCATCGTCTGCATCTGCCTCGATCTCGAACTTGCCGCGCAGTTTTCCGTTGACCTGAATTACTATGACGCGGGTGTCTGTACTAAGAGCGTCTTTTCTGTATGAAGGCCATTTTGCATTTGCAAGGCTTACCTGCTTGTATCCAAGACACGCCCAGAGTTCCTCGGTAATATGAGGGACCATGGGTGCAAGAAGCAGGACCGCCGTCTCAAGTGCATGTCTCATCACGCCGCCCTCCCGGCGGCCCGGTTCATGGGAATCTATTTGAGATTCAAGGCTATACATTGCATTTACCAGCTCCATTACGGCGCTTATTGCCGTGTTGAAGTGAAATCTTGTCTCTATGTCGTCTGTTACTTTCTTTATGGTCTGGTGGGTTTTGATGCAGAGATCCCTTGCCGCCCCGTTAAGCTCTGCGGGAGGCCCGTCATAGGCCGGAATTTCTTTGATATTCGGAATCCAGTTCCTTGCAAGTCGCCATACGCGGTTTAAAAACCGGTATCCGCCCTCAACCCCCTGATCGCTCCATTCCAGATCCCGCTCTGGCGGAGAAGCAAACAGGCAGAACAGCCGTACGGTATCGGCCCCGTAGTGTTCAACAAGCAGGTTGGGATCAATTATGTTTTTCTTGGATTTCGACATTTTCTCGACTCTGCCGATTTCCACCGGATGTCCGCATTTTTGACACAGAGTCTCATCATCCCTGTATTCAGTCTCCTCGGGATACAGATATCCGTGCTCGGAGCAGTGCTGGGTCTCCTTGCATACCATGCCCTGGGTAAGGAGCCTGGTGAAAGGCTCTTTAAAATCGATCAGGCCCAGATCCCTTAATACCCTGGTAAAGTAGCGCGAATAAAGAAGATGCATCACCGCATGCTCCACCCCGCCTATATACTGGTCCACCGGCATCCAGTAATTCACGGCCCCGGGATCGAATATGCCCTTATCGTAATGAGGGCTGCAGTAACGTTGGAAATACCAGGAGGATTCCACAAACGTGTCCATTGTATCGGTTTCCCGCCGGGCGGGACCGTTGCATTTCGGGCATTCTGTGTTTACAAATTCCTCATGTTCTGCCAGGGGGGAGCCTCCGCCTTCCTGCATATCAATGTTTTCGGGCAGAACCACCGGAAGATCCTTTTCGTCAACAGGGACGATTCCGCATTTTTCGCAGTGGACCACGGGAACCGGGGCTCCCCAGTAGCGCTGCCTGGAGATTCCCCAGTCACGGAGCCTATAGCTTGTTTCGCGTTTGCCGAAGCCCTGGTTTTCAAACCAGTCAATAATTCTGTCATAGGCTTCCCTGTTGTGCATGCCGTTAAAAGGGCCGGAATTTATCATTTCACCGTCGCCGGTATATGCCTCCCTGCTGGCTGTCTCCTCTGTGTCGGCCTCAGGCGGCATTATTACGGGAATAATTTCCAGTCCGTATTTGCGGGCAAACTCAAAATCCCTCTGGTCATGGGCCGGAACAGCCATCACCGCGCCGGTGCCGTATTCCATGAGCGCAAAATTCGCCGTATAAATGGGGATCTCCTTGTTGTTTACCGGGTTGACGCAGCAGTTTCCCAGAAAAACACCTTCTTTTTCTCTGTTTTCAAGCATTCGGTCAGTGCGGCTTTCCGTGGCCATCCGCTCTATAAATTCGGCAACATGGCCTTCCTGAGTGGTACCTGCTGCAAGCTTTTGCACAAGCGGATGCTCCGGGGCAAGTACCATGAAAGTCGCACCATATATTGTATCAGGTCTTGTGGTAAAAACAGATATTGTTTCATCCGTGCCGCTCACAGGAAACCGGATTTCAGCACCTGTGCTTTTGCCGATCCAATTTTTCTGCATGGTGAGCACTTTTTCCGGCCAGCCCGGGAGCCTGTCGCAGTATTCAAGCAGATCTTCGGCGTAGTCGGTAATTTTGAAAAACCAACCCCAAAGCTTTTTCTGTGTTACCTGGCGGCCGCAGCGCCAGCAGCTGCCCGCTTCCACCTGTTCGTTTGCCAGCACTGTTCTGCAGGTCTCGCACCAGTTTACAAAGGATTCCTTGCGATAGACCATGTCTCTTTCATACATGCGCAGAAAAAGCCACTGCTCCCACCTGTAATAATCAGGATCGCAAGTGGCCAGCTCCCTGTTCCAGTCGTAGCTGAACCCAAGGCGCTTTAGCTGTTTTCTCATGGCGGCTATGTTTTCGTACGTCCATTTTGCCGGATGGGTGTTGTTGTCTATGGCCGCATTTTCAGCCGGCATCCCAAAGGCGTCCCAACCCATGGGGTGGAGTACGTTATAGCCGCACATCCGCTTATAGCGTGCTACCACATCGCCTATGGTGTAGTTTCGCACATGCCCGATATGAATTCTGCCGGAAGGGTAGGGAAACATTTCAAGCAGATAATATTTTTTCCCGGACTCATCCTCCTGTGCCGCAAATATTTCGTTTTCTTCCCAAACCTTCTGCCATCTTGGTTCAATTGTTTTAGGATCGTATCGCTGCTCCATTTCTCAATGTCGTCCTTTTTCATTTTTGGTTGTTATAATTTCAATTGTCATGCCATAGTATGGATCAAATATCAAGGTTGCCAAGACTATATGTCAGAAATCATTTGACTTGTGGTCTCTGATTTTTTATTTAACAACACAATCCATCCGGAAATTTAAATATAGATGCAATTTGAGCCATGATAATGTGTAGTGATGCAATACGGCTGGATGCGGAAAATAAAAGACATTTTCGGGAAAAAGGCCCATATGACCACCAAAATTTTGATAAACGCTGTGGATCCGGAGGAGTGCCGGATCGCAACAGTAACTGACAACAGGCTTGAAGAATTCCATGTTGAGACCTCGGCAAGGGAAATTACCCAGGGAAACCTCTACAAGGGGGTTGTCTCACGGGTGGAGCCCAGCCTTCAGGCTGTTTTCGTCGATTATGGCGCGGAAAGAAACGGTTTTCTGCAAAAGCAGGAAATACACCCCGACTATTTCCAGGACGATCCCTCGGGCGGACAGTCTCTGAAAAATATTATGAAAAGAGGGCAGGAGCTTATAGTTCAGGTAACCAATGACCCGGTTATGGAAAAAGGTGCCATGTTAACCACCTATATTTCTCTGCCGGGCAGAAGTACTGTTTTGATGCCGGGAAACAAAAACCGGGGTGTTTCAAGAAAGATTACCGACGAGACCGAGCGCACAAGGCTGAAAAAAATAGTGGAGGGCCTGGATATTCCCGAGGATTACGGGCTCATTGTTCGTACGGCTGGGCAAGGGGCCAACAAGACCACTATTTCAAAGGATGTCAGGTACCTTATGCGGCTTTGGAAAAACATAAAGAAAAAAGCCATGGAAGAAAAGGCCCCGGCACTTCTCTACAAGGAAAGAAACGTAGCGGTTCGGGCGATCCGGGATTCCTTTACAACGGACGTAAAAGAAATACTCATTGATAATGATGCGGTATATAACCAGGTAAAGGAATTTATCCAGATTATCTCGCCGCAGCACAAGAAAATAGTCAAGCGTTATTCTGCAGACAAGCCCATTTTTACCAAATATCAGCTCGAGGAACAGATCGCCTCGATTTTTGACAACAGAGTTAAACTTAAATCGGGGGGCTCCATAGTCATAGAGCAGACCGAAGCGCTGGTCTCCATTGACGTAAACTCGGGAAAAGCCACCCAGAAGTCCTCGATTGAGGCAACCGCGCTTCAGACCAATCTTGAAGCCGCGGAAGAGGCGGCCCGGCAACTGCGCCTGCGGGACTTTGGCGGACTTATCGTGATCGACTTTATAGACATGCGTGACAGAAAGCACAAATCAAAGTTGGAACAGACCCTTAAAAACGAGCTTAAAGCCGACAAGGCCCGCACCAAGGTCGGCAGAATCTCTGCCTTCGGTCTGCTGGAAATGTCGCGCCAGCGGATACGCCCCTCCATCCGCTATCTCAATTTCGAACCCTGTAAGTACTGCCAGGGAAAAGGGGTAATCCAGTCGGTGGAATCCTTGGCATTGGGTTTTTTAAGAAGGTTGAGACTTGAAACCGTAAAAAGCGGGATTTCCTGCGTAAGAGGATATTTGCCCCCGGATGTGGCTGCTTATCTGTTAAACCGCAAGAAAAGAGAGCTACTCGAAGTTGAGATGCGAAGAAATATAAGCATCAGTATTCAGGCGGACGGCAGTCTTCTGCCCGGAGACAGCAGGATTGAGTACAACTAGAAACTAGAGACTAGAAACTGGA
>JBKHFD010000041.1:0-16624 GCA_046540355.1 Desulfobacterales bacterium | reverse complement strand
CTGGTGCGGAGCAATCCAATGGATGTGGTGGCCATTTTAGGCTTGTCCCGGGCCACCTACAGAAAGATGCTGCAGAACCTGGCATGGGCCACGGGCTATAATGCCTTTGCCATACCATTGGCAGGGGGAGTGCTTTATAACTGGAGTATTCTTCTCTCCCCGGCCGCAGGTGCCGTTCTCATGTCTTTGAGCACCGTGATCGTGGCGATTAACGCTCGTTTTTTGAAAATTACACAGTAAAGGATTATTATAGTATTCGATAGCAATGAACAATACATACGGATAAACATACATGAAAGTTAAACCTAAATTGAACGTTTCAGAAATAAAAACAGGAGTATCGAAATGATGTATAAAATATTTTTAAAAATTTTTCCTGGATTTCTTTTCTTGTCGCTTTTTTGTATAACCGGTCCGGCTTTTGCCCAAGGGGGCAGATATGGTGACTGGCACATGGGGCCCGGAATGATGGGCGGAATGGGCTGGTTTGGGGGAATCTTTATGATAGTCTTCTGGATATTGGTGATCGTAGGGCTTGTTTTGCTCATAAAGTGGCTGTTTGTGCAGACCCGATCCGGAGATTCTTCCGGTTCAAATGCGCCGTCTTCCGCACTCGAAATTCTCAGGGAGCGCTATGCGCGCGGGGAAATTGACAAAAAGGAATTTGAAGAAAAAAAGAAAGATCTGCTTTCATAATGCCCTTGTTTCCCGGTTTTTTCCGGCCGATCCTTCGATTACATTGGAGGTTATGGCAGGCCCCATTTTGGAAGAGCGGTACCGCAGGAGTTCTTCGAAACTGAAACCGCTTTTTTCAATATAGTCGGCAGTGTCGCGGTTAAGATGGCATCCGCACGCAAGGCGCTTCCATACGGGATTGATCCGGTTCTGCCACCTGGCGGTGTACGCAACTGGTGCGAGGACATGCTCGAAAAAAAGGAAACTGCCCCCAGGTCTTAATATGCGATGTACTTCCGCAAGAGCGGCAAAAGGATCATGAACAGAGCAAAGCACCAGGAAACTGACAACAGTATCAGCGGATTGGTTTTCAACCGGCATTCTTTCTGCTTCAGCCATTACAGCCTTCGCGCCGAATCCAGGGGGCCTTCTGCGTATCTCCTGCCCGGCCTTTCTGACCATTACAGGCGACGGGTCTGTTGCAAGGTAGGAGTCAACATTTTCCGTCAGATACTTCATATTCTGTGCCGAACCAGCTCCAATTTCCACCACCCTGCCGCGGGCCCGGCTCAAAAGTCTCCTTCGGATTCGCCCCAATCCCCTGGTTACAAGTATTTCAATATAAGGAAAAATCCAGCGGCCATACCAGCCCATGTAAGGGGGCTTTTTTTCTTTTCTGCAGTGCTGCAGGTTTTCTCTGATCAACATTTGCTCCAATCTTCCTGTAACCCGGAAACAATCACCTAAATTTAGGAACCATAAAGTTAGCAGGATACCTCTTAATGTTTAATTTTTAAAGTGTTTATGACATGGGGGTTCGGAAAAAGCTTGACAGCTGTAAAGATTTCCGCTATGAGCATTTTTTCGGTTTCATTTTTTTTCGGAAATTTAAAAAGGCGTCCCGTTGGAGAGATTTTGCAGTGATTGGAGTTCTTTTTGATTTTGAGCGGGAGTTGGTACAGGGATAGAGTTCTCCTGGGGACGCCAATAATTTCAAGGGGCTGGCAGAAGCCGGACATGGCTCTTGCGGATGGAAACGGTTTCGGAACCGGCTTTGCTTATCGCTCCTTGTTTAATATACCGCCCGGGAAGGACCTTCCATTCACCTTCCCGGGCGATTTTTATTCCCGCTGACCAAGTTTCTGCCTTACTTTTTCTGCCAGTCCGGGCAATATATCCCCGGTTTTTCCCTGTATCAGGTAATCCGATATTTTGTTTTCGGTCAGCTGGGTGGGTTCTGCGTTGACCTCTATTATGGTAGCCCCGGCCCTGCTCCGGGCCGCGGCAGGCAGTCCGGCAAAGGGGTAGACAAGGGCAGAGGTGCCGCAAATGAGCATCACATCGCATTTTCTTGCCTCATGATCCGCCTCGTACATCACGTCCCGGGGAATGGGTTCCTGGAAATATACCACGTCGGATTTCAGGGGGTAACCGCAACCGGAACAGACAGGAGGAAGATTGATTTCCCGGTTCATCTGCTCTAAATCATAATCCTGGCGGCTGTGGCGCAGGCCGCAGGAAAGGCATCTCAGTTTGTCCACGTTTCCGTGATATTCCAGTACCCTCCGGGAGCCGGCCTTAATGTGAAGATTATCAACATTTTGCGAGATCACGGCCTTGATCGCTCCAAGCCGTTCCAGTTCTGCAAGGGCGTAATGCCCGGCATTGGGCTCGACCGACAGAAGGGTTTTCCGGAAAGGATTCTCAAGTGTTTCTTTCCAATAGGCCACAGGGTCTTTCAGAAAAGTATGGTAGGTCTGATAGGCCTTTTTTTCCATTTCAGGATTTTTGGTCCATATTCCATCCGGGCCGCGGAAATCAGGCACACCCGACTCCGTGGATATCCCGGCCCCGGTGAGCGCCACTGCGTGGCTTGCCCGGGCAAGATCCTCTGCCGCTTTATTGATTAGTTCTTCCATTTTTGCACCTTCCGGCTGGTTATTTCTTTTTTTCCTGTATACTCAAAAAATTTATCATCCCGGCCGCACTAGAACTGGTTCAGAGCATTTTCGGCATCGTCGAGATCATCGGCGATCACAAACATACGGTCCAGTTTCAGTATATTAAACATCTGCCGCACATACTCCCGAAGCCCGTACATGATGCAGCATCTGCCGTGCCTTGTCACGTGGCGCTGTATTTTTACGAAAAACTGCATTCCTGCGCTGTCTATAAAGTTGAGCCCGCTTAAGTTCAGCACGGCGTTTCGCCTGCCGATAGTTTCGAGCACCGAGTTAATGTCAATGTCTTTAACCCTTGAGGCGTCAAGCTCTCCATACATATGAAAAATGGTGGCATTGCCCCTTATCGCCGCAAGGTAATAGAACGAAGAAGAATCGGATCTGCGGGAAAGCACTCCGATTACGTCGTCTATTGTTTCGCACATGTTTTTTTCAAAAAAGTCAAGAGTCCGGCTGAGACTGAAAAAACGGAACACCGGGGGATGTACCCCTATCATGAAAATTTCCCTGTCTTTTGCGGCAGCGGTTCTCCACAAAGACAGCAGCAGTCCAAGGCCCGAAGAATCAATAAAATTGACCTCTGAGAAATCAAGCACGGTTTTTGGGGCGCGCCCCACCATTGCTTTGAGTTCATCCCTTATTTCCTCGGCCATGGAAGCATCCAGTGGGTCCGGAAGGGTGATAATTCTTAATGCGATGCCTTTGCCTGATTTTGAAACCCTGCTTTTTATGGAAGGCAGAGGCGAGCGGATGCGGAAGAGTTTGTAGGACAGACGCTTGTACTGCTGATACATTGCAAGCGGTAAGATGGTGAAGCAGAAAACAAGGGAAGAATAAAAAAAGTGTTTTAAAATATATGGCGGCGGAACCATAGGTACCCTGGAGGCAAGCCTGCGCGAAAGCCCCGCGTTTTGGGGCGAGGCGCTGCCTGCGGATTCTATAAATTTGTCTATGCCGGGAACTACGAGGCAGAGCGATACATAGACCCTGTAACGGTATTTTTCAAACCAGCCGGCGATCGCGGGATCCCGAAGATCCAGGATAAGAAAATCCGCGGCTGAAGCGTTAATTTTTTCCAGAAGCCGGGTTCTGTAATTGTTCCTTTCCGCACTCAGAGGGTCAAAATCTGCGGCGCCGGCAATTTTCAATTCCGGTCTGGCCGAACGGATCGCTTCGGTAGCCTCCTGCAGATCCCCGGAATTGCTGCCAAGAATAAACAGGCTTTTTCCTTTGTATTCGGCGGCGTTTAAAAATCTTGTGAAAAACCGGTTTCCTGAAAATTTCTGTTTAAGCCTGGTGCCGACAAGCCTTGCGATCCATGCCACCGGTCGTCCCATGGGAATCATCAGATCGGCCTGCCTGAGCGTGTTGACCACCATTTCATCGGGTTCCAGGCTGCGGCGGCTGCCTGAATAAAGACGGATGAGCGTATCCATATCAACGGCAACCGCGGTGCGCGGCCGGCCGTCTGTCTCGTAGTCGGCGGCAATTCCGAATATACGGTCGATGATCTGTTCAAGATGCAGATTGTCGATCGGTATCCCGAGTATGACCGCAGTTTCAGGAAATATGGTTTTCAAAACTTCACCTTGCAAGCATCACTATGATTCCCCCGACGATCCAGCAATAGGGGGCGAAAATAAACATGCGTCCATTTTTGACCAGGTAGACCAGAAGCCGCAGCGCGGCATATCCCACAAGGGCCGAGGCGGCCGTGCCTGCCAGGATTGCCGGGAGTTTTGCACTCCCCCCAGCAGGGGTGTCTGCGATGCTCAGCAGTGCAGCCCCTGCAATGGCGGGTATGGAAAGAAGAAAGGAATACCTGGCCGCTGTATCCCGGTCCAGGCCTAGATAAAGGCTGGCGGCGATAGTGGCCCCGGAGCGGGAGACCCCCGGGATTACGGCTATGCCCTGGGCTATGCCGATCAGTAATGCCCGAAGGGTATTCAGTCTGGACTGATCTTTCATGGTTCGATCCCTCCCGCGTGTAAACCACATCCAGAAACCCGTGGCAATCAGTGCAAAACCCACCAGCAGCACCGAGGAAAAAAGAATATCCGCAATTCCGTGAAAGGCAAAACCGATTATTGCCGTGGGCACCGAACCCGCGGCAATCATTGCGGCCAGCCACAGTTCCGGGGTTGCCGGTCCGGGATTTGTTCGCCGCATAAGGCTATATGTCCATTTGGCGACCTCTTTAATCATGGCTGCGATATCCTTGTAAAAATAGAAGCATATAGCAGCAAGAGTCCCTGTGTGCACGGCTATGTCAAATATAAGCTCAGGCCGGTTCAGGCCGAACAGGTTTTGAAAAAGAACCAGGTGCCCGGAACTGCTAACCGGCAGAAATTCCGTCAGTCCCTGGATTATCCCCAGGGCGATGGCCTGCAGGGTGGTCATTTATTGCTCCGTTTTATAATAAAAGCAGCGCAATCCGAAACGCTGCGGGGAACTTAAACAGATTTTTTGTCAGCAAATAGCATAATTTTTATGCGAGCGCAATTGCTGCCGGTTTTATCATCGCGCGTATAGGAAATATTATCCACAAACTGCGAGATAAGGTAGCAGCCCATTCCATTCTCCCGGGTCCCGTCAAGGACCGGCGGCTGGATGTTCTGCGGATCAAAGGGTCTACCCTGATCTGTGAATTCCACTTCAATGCGGTCTGCAAAAGCTTCCGCGCAAATATCAATAAAGTGCCCGGGTTCCTGATCAAGTCCGTGTTTGATGATATTGGCTACTACTTCCGTGGCCGCGACCTCCACCTGGGAGATGCGCAGTTCATCAAGCCTTCCTGCGGCGTGCAGTTCGCAGAACCCCCGAATAAAGGAGCGCACCTTTTTCAGGTTTTCAAGGCGGCTCTCAACTTTAAGCCCCTGTTTCTCAACGGCCTTTGTGCTGTATTCAGGATGGCGGATTTTGATACTCACGCAGGTAAAATCATCGGTAAAAACATCAGTACCGGTAAACTTTGTTACGTCCCTGTGTACTGACCGGACCAGGTCATCGGCGGCAGGGTTTTGCGCGTTTTCTTCAATAAGTGCCACAAGCCTGTCTTCGCTGTATAATCTGCCTTCCTGATTCGCAGCCTCTGTAACCCCGTCGGAATAGAAGAAGAACAGGTCGCCCGGGGCAAAAGGGACGGTGAATTGCTGGAAGGGAGCGGTTTCGGGAAAGCCAAGCGGCATGTTGGCCCCGCGAAGAAGCTCAACCCTGTTTTCATCTTTTTTATAGTGAAGGGTGCGCACATGGCCGCAGTCTACAAAGATGAAGCGAAAACGTTCAAGATCGAATCTTCCGTAGCAGAATGTCACAAAAGTTTCAAGTTCGCGCAATTGTTCTATCATGGCCTCATGCACCGAAGATACGATCTGTTCGGGTTCGGGCACTTGGCCGGGGCCGGTGCGTGACAGATAGTCGTTGATTATTCTCAGAAAAGAGCTCTTTAAAGCAGAGGCCATGAATGCGGCCATTATACCCTTTCCCATTATGTCGGCCACCACAACATCGAGCGTTTGCGGGCTTATGTGGATAAAATCATAGAAGTCACCGTCAATTTTACTGGAGGGTATTGTAAGCCTTGCGATATCGAGTTCCGAAAGCCCGCGGGGCGGTTTGCCGAGCAGCAGTGTCTGCTGGATCTGGGAAGCTACAAAAATCTCGTGCCTTCGGGCCTGCTCCAGCTTTTTTTCAGCCGTCCTCAGGCGTCTAGACTGCCTGCAGGCGTCTACGGATTTGTCTACCAGGGCTGCAACCTGGCCGGGATTGAAAGGTTTGGTGACATAGTCGAGGGCACCCTGCTTCATCGCCTCCACTGCGTTGGCGACGTTATCGCTGGCGGTGAGCATGAGGGGGGCCATATCCGGAAAATTCCTTCTTATATAGCGAAGACAGTAAAGACCGTCTCCGTCGGGCATTTTCAGATCCAGTACGGCTGAAGACACTTCCCCGGAGAGCCTGTTTATTGCTTCTTGCCCGGTTTTGGCGCATATCACGTTATAGCCGCTTTTCTCCAGTTTCCGGCGCAGCAGAAGCCGGGTTCCGGAATCGTCGTCGGCAACCAGCACCCACACGCCATTGTCTTCTCTATGTTGTTTAAAATCGTTCATGGGATCATTTGTTATCATTATAAAAAAGATGCAAAAAATCAATCATTCCTGCATATGTGAGGTGTCCCCGCCGGGAAGCCCCAGTTCCCAGGTTCGCAGCACGCGGCGGAGCAGTTTTCCGCTTCGTGTCTTGGGCAGTTCGTCGATAAAAACCAGTTCCCTGACCAGAAGATCCTGCGACAGGTTTCCTTTAAGAAATGCACGGATTTCATAATTAAGCCTGGTCGATGCGGTGTATTCCTTTTTCAGGGTCACGTAGGCCTTAAGATATGAAACCCCCTGTCCGGGCTCCCTACCCTTGGAAATTACCGCTGCTTCGGCCACAGCGGGATGCATGCAGAGAATCTGTTCGATTTCAAAAGGGCCGATGACCCTGTCATCGCCTGCTTTGAGCAAATCGTCATTTCTGCCCTGGTGATAGAAGTACCCCTCTTCGTCCTCAACGGCTATGTCACCTGTTACAAACCATCCGTTTTTAAAACACCTTTCAAAGCGTTCCGGCTCCCTCCAGATCTCAGACATCTGGCCCGGCCAGCCCGCCTTAATAGCAAGCTCGCCGAGCGAGAGCGCCGGCAGCGGCTCTCCACTGTCGTCCAGAATTGCCGCCTCTATCCCGGGCAGCGGTTTTCCCATTGAGCCGGGCTTTATATCCATGCTGGGCAGATTGGCAATGCAGATAATGCCGGTTTCCGTCATCCACCACGTATCATGCGGGGTATGTCCCAAATTGTCCCGGCTCCAGTATATCATTTCCGGCATCAGGGGTGCTCCCACCGCGCACACGTGAGTCAGTGCGGACAGGTCGTAGCGGGTTGGCAGATCATTTCCCGCATTCATAAGGTCCCTCAGAACCCTGGGAGTGGTATACCAGTTCGTAACACGGTTGGTTTCAATAATTCTGTACCAGTTTGCAGCAGAGAAATGATCGCCGGCTATAAGGCTGCTAACGCCGCAGAGCCATGGCGCAAAAGCTCCGTAAACCGTGCCCGTCACCCAGGCGGGGTCAGCGTCGGTCCAGAGCACGGAATCGGGCTTCAAATCAAGAGCCCACCGGGCCGAGGCCAGCATGCCTGTCATGTCCCGGTGTGTGTGGACAATGCCTTTTGGCGGACGGGTGGAGCCGGAGGTATATATAAGATAAAGCGGGGTGTCGCCTGATAAGGGCCGGGCAGGAAAGTCGTCATCCATCTGTTCTGCCAGACCCTGGATTAAGGTTTCGTTTTTAAATATGTTCGGCTGAGGCCCGGAAATCAGCAGAATGTGGTCGAGGCATGCTGCAAAATCGGAAGAAATTTTTTCCACCAGGTCGGGATTGGTAAGAACAGCCCTGGGAGAAATATTTTCCAGCCTGATTTCAAGTTCATAGAAGTTCGAGGAGGAAAATACCGGGCAGAACATCACCCCCATGCGGGCGGCCGCTGCCATGGCAAAATATATCTCCGGGCACGGCGGCAGAAAAAGCAGCAGCCTGTCCCCTTCCGAAAAACCCAGTCTTGTGAAAAGATTTGCGTATTTGGCGGAATAGCGTTGCATCTGAGAATATGAAAAACTTCTTTGCCCGTTGTGGGCGTCAAAGATCAGGGCCGGATGCTCGGATTTTTGCGGCTCCGCTGCCCATCGGTCCAGGGATTCGGCTATTATGTTCATCCCTTCTGAGCCATACCAGGAAAATTCCCGTTCAACGCTATCCCAGGAAAATTCAGCCCGGGCGGTGTTATAGTCGGCAAGATTTGCTGAATGCGTATTTTCTGCCGGTATTCTTGCCTTGATCATGTTATGACCCCGTACGGTGAGTGAATTTTTCGGATCTGCCGGACAAGTTTCCCGGCCTCCCCGGAGGGTACGGGGGGATTTTCAGCTTCAGAATCGCCATTTCCGAGAAGCTCCTTGAGCACCCCCTTTACGCAGCGTGCCAGCGCCAGAGGTTCATACCCCCCTTCCAGGGCGAGAAACAGCGCCGGAGGTTTTTCATCTTCCCGGATCCCTGCGGCAAGCATACGGGTTATGCGCTCGTAAAGGTTTTCAGTAAATCTGCATCTGCCTATGGGATCCTCGCCGTGTGCGTCAAATCCCGCAGCCACCATAATCATGTCAGGGCAAAATCCCTTTATCGCGGGAATCAGGGTCTGGCTGTAAATATAGACCATATCTTCATCATTGAACTCTCTGGATATGGGAATGTTCATGGTATAGCCCAATCCCCTGCCGGAACCTGTCTGCCCGGGCTCTCCGCTGTAAGGATAAAGCATGATATCATGGGTGGAATAGTAATAGACCCTGTCGTCTTCGTAGAAGATGTCGTTTAATCCGTTTCCGTGGTGGACATCCCAGTCTATTATAAAAATCCGTTTTACGCCGCGGCGGGCCATTGCGTATCTGGCAGCCACTGCTATGTTGTTAAATATGCAGAAGCCTGCCGACCTGTCAGGCAGGGCGTGGTGCCCCGGAGGGCGCACCAGGGCAAAGAAAGCCCGGCATTTTTTTTTCAGAAGCATATCAACGCCCTGCAAGCATGCACCTGCAGCCAGCCAGGCTGCCATATAGCTGCGTGCGCTGGCCGGAGTGTCCGGTGCCAGGCTGGTTATTTGTTGTTCAGCGGTTTTCAGAATTTTTTGTATATGGATCGGGGTGTGAACCCGTTCCAGGTCCTCCAGTGCCGCAGGCCCCGGACGGAACTGCAGCAGATCCTCCCCGAAGTCCCGATCTATCATGCGGTAGATTTCAAGAATGCGCCTGGGGTGCTCGGGGTGAAAATGACCGGTTTTGTGCTCGGTAAACCGGTCATCGCGCGTCACCCCGACTTTCAACCCCATATTCCGTTTTCCCTTTTACTCATTTTAAAACCGGGCCTTACTATTCTGCTATAGGTTTTCAACATCCACCCTGTTTTCAATAAGCTTGTCAATAACTGTCTCATCAGCGATGGTTGAAGTGTCTCCCAGTTCGTCGAATTTGCCCGCCGCGATTTTCTTGAGAATTCTTCGCATTATTTTGCCGCTGCGTGTTTTGGGCAGCCCGTCGGTGAACTGGATGACGTCTATGGTGGCTATTGGCCCTATTTCATTTCTCACCTGGCCTATCAGCTCCTTTCTGAGTTCCTCGGAGGGTTCGGCATTTGCTTTCAATATCACAAATGCATATATACCCTGGCCTTTTATGGAATGGGGAAATCCCACCACTGCGGCTTCGGCTACCTTCGAGTGAAGCACAAGTGCAGATTCAAGCTCTGCCGAGCCGAGCCTGTGGCCCGAAACGTTTATAACGTCGTCTATGCGGCCGATGATCCAGAAATACCCGTCTTCATCCTGCTTTGCCGCATCGCCTGTAAAATACATTCCCGGGGCCTGGCTGAAATAGGTCTCCCTGAATCTTTCGTGATCGCCGTAAACCGTCCTTGCCATGCCCGGCCAGGGTTTGCGGATGCAAAGCACTCCTTCTTCGTCGGGAAACTGGACTGGTTCTCCCGTATCGTCGAGTATAACCGGATCCACGCCGAAGAACGGAAAAGAGCATGAACCGGGCTTAATGGGCGCAACGCCCGGAAGGGGGGTTAGCATGTGGCCGCCGGTTTCGGTCTGCCACCAGGTGTCGATAATCGGGCACCAGTTCCTGCCCACGTGCGTGTAATACCACCGCCAGGCTTCCGGGTTTATGGGCTCCCCGACCGTGCCCAGCAGGCTGAGAGACGACAGATCGTGTTTTTGGACGTGCTCTTCGCCCTCTCTTGCCAGGGCCCGGATTGCAGTGGGTGCTGTGTAGAATTTATTGACGCCGTATTTCTCCACAATACTCCAGAAACGATCAAAATCCGGGTAATTGGGCACTCCTTCAAATATAATTCCCGTAAGCCCGCAGGCAAGTGGTCCGTAAACAATGTAGCTGTGTCCTGTTATCCATCCTATATCAGCCGTGCACCAGAATACCTCGTCGTCTTTTAAGTCAAACACCATGCGGGTGGTAATCGCGGTGTAGAGAAGGTAGCCGGCATGGGTGTGGACCACGCCTTTGGGTTTGCCCGTGCTGCCGCTTGTGTAAAGTATGAACAGCGGATCTTCGGCGTCCATGGGTTCGGGTTTTACAAAAACTTCCGGGTCTGTTTTCTCCACTTCCTCGTGCCACCACACTTCCTTGCCGGCCTTGAGTTCGGCCCCGGAATTCGTCCGGTTAACCACGATGACCCTTTCAACATCAGGGCATTTTTCCATGGCCTTATCCACGTTTTTCTTTAACCCAACCGGTTTTCCTCCCCGGTAGTTTCCGTCGGCGGTTATTACAAGTTTCGCACCGCAGTCTTTTATACGGTTTGCAATGGCATCTGCTGAAAATCCCCCGAACACTACGCTGTGAATAGCCCCAATTCTGGCGCAGGCCAGCATGGCAACCGGCAGTTCAACAATCATGGGCATATAAATGACGATCCTGTCACCTTTTTTGATTCCCTGGTTTTTAAGTACCGCTGCAAACCGGTTGACCATGATGTAGAGATCTTTGAAGGTGATGCTCCTGGTTTCTGAAGGGTCATCTCCTTCCCAGTAGTAGGCCACCTTGTCTCCCTGTTTGTCCAGGTGCCTGTCCACGCAGTTATACGAGGCGTTTAGAATCCCCCCTCGAAACCACTCGATTCTTGCCTCCGTGAAATCATAGTCCAGAACATTGTCCCATTTTTTCTCCCAGGACAGGTAGGTCTCGGCCTGTTCAGCCCAAAATCCCTCGGGGTCTTCTACGGATCGTTTGTAGATCTGCTGATATTCATCTATCCCTTTGACATATGCGATTTTCCTGTAATGATCAAGGTGGGCATCATAAAAATCCTTGTTTTCAGACATAAAACCTCCTTATAAGTTGGAATTCACGGGCCGTGGGAGTTTTGCTCCTCTTTTGCGGGCTCACTGAACCTGCAGTTTAAAATGAGAATGTCTTCTTCCCGGTTTTTGTATACCTTGTAGGGCAATTGCCGGAACAATTGAATCATGCCTTTGTTGGAAGGGTCGGTATATGCCACCAGGCCTTCTATTCCGTTATCAGCGGCGGCTTCTGCCAGCTTGTGAATCAGTATGGATGCTATCCCTTTTCCCTGCCAGTTTGTGCTGACTGAGAAAGCCACTTCAGCCGTGTTTTTTTTGGGCTCCAGCATGTAGGCCCCGATTCCGATAACCGATCCGAATCCGAATTCTCCTGTAAGGGCAACCAGGGTCAGGTTGCGCACATAATCGGTTTCTATTATGGATCTTACATCATCGCGCAGAAACCGGGTTTTTTCGTAAAAAAACCTGGAAATAACGTCCTTTTTGCTAAGATTGTAGAAATGTTCCTGAATTCGTCTGTCATCCACGGGCTTGGCAGGCCGGAAAGTCACGGGTATCCCGTCAATTCTGCGGGTTTCCTCAAGTCCGGCCGGATAAACGCTTCTTAAGGATTCAGACAACCTCCTGTTCCGGGTCATAAGCCCCAGATCCTTGGCGCGCTCGAAAAGTTCGTTTCTAAAATCCGGGTGAGCCAGGCTTATCATTGCGGTGGCCCGTTCCTGGAGGTTTTTGCCGAACAGGTTGACCGCCCCGTATTCGCTTACCACATAGGATACGTCAGTTCTCGGAACAACCACCCCGCCGGTTTGAATTTCCGGCACTATGCGGCTGGCACTGCCGTCCATCGAGGTTGAAGGAATCAGAAGAATCGATTTCCCATCCGGGCATGCCGAGGCCCCCCTCATGAAATCAAGCATGCTTGACACCCCGGCGAAATAGTTGTGGGGCAGGGCGTCGACCGCCGCCTGTCCCGAGAGATCCATCTCCATGACCATGTTGATTGTAACCATTTTGTTGTGCTGGCCGATGATCACCGGATTGTTGACGTAATCGGCCGGGTAAAGCTCTATGGAAGGGTTGTCATGGACGAATTCGTAGAGATTGCGGGAGCCCACGGCATTTGTGGCAACCAGTTTTCCGTCGTTTAATCCCTTGTAGTTGTTGGTTATCACTCCCATGGAAACCAGATCCATTATGCCGTCTATGATAAACTGAGTATGCACGCCGAGGTCGTTTTTTTCAGACAGGGCAAGCAGGATTGCCTTGGGCGTGGCGCCCAGGCCCAGTTGAAAGGTGGAGCCGTCCTCTATGAGGTTTGCAACCAGCCTTGCTATTCTGTGGGCGGATTCAAATTCAGGAAGCTGGTCGATGGTGAGAAGATTCTCGTCTTTTTCAACCACCAGGTCCACGTCATTTGCGTGTATAAAGCTGTGTCCCAGCACGCGGGGCATTTCTGTATTGACCTGGGCGATGACAAGGTCGGCTGCACGCACGGCTGCAAGCCCCACGTCAACCGAGATTCCCAGGCTCATCCAGCCGAAGTCGTCCGGAGGCGATGTCTGGACCAGTGCCGCATTGATCGGCAGGTGGCGTTTTCTAAAAAGATTGGGCACAGCGGAAAGATTCATGGGGGTGATAAAAGGCCTGTTGGATGCAAGATGTCGTGTACCGGCTGATCCCTGGTAGATGCTTCTGATGCTGAACTGTTCATGGTTGCCCTCGGTTGACAGCCGTGTAAGCGGTGAATCTCCCAGGCTCATCAGTCGAACAATTTCAAGATCGCTTAAATGTGGGGCTTCATTTACCAGTGTATTTACCAGGTGCTGAGGCTCACCGCACGAAGAGCCCACGAATATTCTCTGGCCGGATTTGAGCCATTTCATGGCCTGCTGTGCGGTACACTGTTTTTGCAGGTATTCGTCAGGCCAGTAACTAGCCTTCATTTATAGCCCCCTTCCCCGTGGAATACCGCTGAGAAATTTTCCGTTTTTATTAAAAACAAAATAACACAGGCGTAATGCCGGCAACAACAACATTTCAGCAAGGACATTCAGTGGGTTCTGCCTTTTTCATCCACCATGGGAACGAAACGAACAGGAAGAATCTGCTTTTCAATAAGTTCTCCCTCCTTTTTTTCGAGAAGTACAAGATTCTGATCATAGTCCGGGCCCACCGGAATCACTATGCGTCCGCCTTCGGCAAGTTGCTCTTTTAAAGGTTCCGGCACCTTTTCCGGGGCGCAGGTAACCACTATGGCGTCAAAAGGCGCATGTTCGGGCCATCCCTTGAAGCCGTCTCCCGTTTTGACGTGAACATTTTCATAGCCTGTCTCTGACAGGTTTCTGCGTGCCGATTCAGCCAGGGATTCGATAATTTCTATAGTGTAGACTTGCCCGGCGAGTTCCGCGAGGATTGCCGCCTGGTAACCTGAACCGGTGCCTATTTCCAGGACCCGGTCGGTTTTTTTCAGTTCAATGCTTCGGGTCATCAGTGCAACGATATAAGGCTGGGAAATCGTCTGGCCTTCTCCGATGGGGAGGGGGCGGTCCGCGTAGGCGTATTTTTTGAGCCTTTCAGGAACAAACCTGTGCCGCGGAACCTTTTCAAATGCGGCAAGGATTTCCGGGTTCTCGATTTCCCTGGCCTTAAGCTGCTGCCTGATCATTTTCATTCGCTGCTGCCGGAAATTATCCTCGTGTTCTTTCCTGGAAACATCTGTGCCGGCGCCTAATGCGGGCGCACCGTCTGTAATAATAAATATAACTGCAAAAGCGGAAATCAGCAATGTCAGAATTGTCGTGGATTTATTCATATCCTCTCACCGGTTTGTGTTGCAGGTATGCCGAACCCGGCGGCAGGAGTGACAAAGTATATACCCTGAAGATATTTTCCGTGCGCAGATAGTCTCTGTCTTTCATGGGCTCCCGGCCGGAAAAGGTAAATATTTAATAAGACTCAGAAAATTGTATAAATAATATAACTGGTAACCCCCGCAAAGTCAAGGCGGAAGATTTGACCAAGAGCGATTGCCGGATCTTCCTGTTTCAGCTTGACAGTCCGGACTGCTCCATTATATTTGAAATACTGAAATTATTTAGGGAATCATCCATACGCAGCTTCCTGTTTACACCATAACCGGCAGAGAAACAAATGAACCGCACCCAGGCCCTGCGGCCAACATGTATATTCTTCCTTTGCCTTGTTCTGGCCTTTGCAGGCTGGCTTGTTACAGGTCCCGCCAAAGGAGAAGAATCAGGTAAAAAAGTTTTTGTGGTCCCCGTATCAGGTGCTGTTGATCCGGGAATGGCCGCATTTATAAAAAGGGTTAACCGGGAGACCTCAAAACATCCCGACTCCTTTGTGATCCTGGAAATTGATACTCCCGGCGGCAGGGTGGATTCCGCTCTTGATATAGTGAATACCATGCTTAAGTTCCCAAAGGGCCAAACAATAGCCTATGTTTCTCCCATGGCGCTTTCGGCCGGAGCCATGATTGCCCTTTCATGCAGCAAACTGGCCATGGCGCCGGGGAGCACCATAGGAGATGTAGCCCCTGTAATGCAGTCGGGTGAAGGACCGAAAGAACTGGGAGAAAAATATCAGTCTCCTATAAGGGCCAAGTTCAGGGCTCTTGCTGAAAGAAACGGATACCCGGTTGCCCTTGTTGAGGCCATGGTGACAAAGGAAAAAGAGGTCTTTGAGGTTAAAACCTCGGACGGAGAAACCCGCTATCTTGATCCGGCCCGCTACGAGGAGCTGATCCAGGATGAAGAAAATACCATAGTCTCCAGAAAGACTGTTGTGGCAAAGGGCGATCTCCTGACAATGCATGATTCAGAAGCGTTTGCATACGGATTTTCCAGTATGACGGCAGATTCCATGGACTCGCTGTTTGAGCAGTTCGGGCTCGATAGGTATGAAATTAGCAGGATCGAGCAGACCTGGTCCGAAGCCATGAGTCGGTTCATTGACAAAATAGCTCCCATTCTTGTGTTGATCGGGCTTATAGGCCTTTACATAGAGGTTAAGGCCCCCGGCTTCGGCCTGCCGGGAGCGGTAGGTGTAGTGTGCCTTTCCCTGGTTTTTTTCAGTCAGTATCTTGTGGGACTGGCTAATTACACCGAATTTTTACTCCTGGTTGCCGGTATTGTTCTTATCGGAGTGGAGGTCTTTGTGCTTCCCGGTTTCGGCATAGCCGGTTTTGCCGGAATGGTGCTTATTGTTATTGGGATAGTTCTTGCCATGCAGGATTTTGTTTTGCCTGACCCCTCTCGTCCCTGGCAGAAAGAGATACTGATTCAAAACGGCGTCAGGGTTATCGGGTCATATATTGCCGCCATGATTGCGGGGCTTGCGTTTATACGTTATGTTATGCCCCGGATTCCAAGCAGCCGGGAAGGCCCTTATCTGGCCTCGTCATTAAAAGATGCAAAGGCGGACACCCGCGAGACCAGCATGGTCAGGCCCGGTGATACAGGGGTTGCCCTTACTTACCTGCGGCCTTCTGGCAAGGCGGAGATAAACGATGAGATGTTTGACGTGATAACCGAGAATCAGTTCCTGGAAAAGGATACGCCCGTAAAGGTGATTGATATCAGAGGCAATCGCATAGTGGTTGACAGAAGGGAGCCTGAATGATCCAGCCCTACATAGTCCCGGTGATTCTCCAGATTGCGGGCATTGGAGTGCTTCTGTCCGAAGTGATGCTTCCTTCGGGGGGACTGCTCACGATTGTTGCAGCCGGATGCCTCGGTTATTCCCTTTATCTGGTATTTGCCGATATTTCGGCTTTTTCGGGAATGATATTTGTAATGGCCGATATCGTGGTCCTGCCGGTGGTGCTTATCGTCGGGCTGAAACTTCTTGCAAAATCGCCTTTTGCCCTTAAGTCCGAGCTTTCCAGTAAAAGCGGGTATGCGTCCTATGATGAAAAAAACTCTGAGTACCTGGGTAAGCACGGCACAGCCGCAACCAACCTCCGCCCTGCGGGTACGGCCATAATAGACGGCAAAAGGGTGGACGTTGTAACCAGGGGTGACTATATTGAAAAAGGCGCCGAGATCAAAGTCAACGC
>JBKHFD010000040.1:0-16625 GCA_046540355.1 Desulfobacterales bacterium | reverse complement strand
GAAGTCCAAGGTCGGGGTTGGTTTTTGAAGCGACATTGACCGCAGGGCTTCCTTCCTGTAAAAACCTCTATCTGTCTTGCACCAGGTCAGATTTTTTCGGAATTCCTGCATATACCCAGTTTTAAAAGAGCGTGTCAAGAAATGACTGTTTATAAAGTTGACATTATAAAGGCGCACCTTGCCATTGAGATTTGACCATGTTATAAGAATAATATTACAGAAATGAAAAAATGCATATTTTTTTCGGCAGGTTTTACTTTTAGCCGGAAAAAGGGAGATACGGTTTTAAATGCGTCGTTTTGGCCGGTTTTTACTGGGGTTTTTTAAATGGGTTTTTTTGGTGGTTCTTGTCCTGGCGGTTGCCGGAGGTTTGGCTTTTGCCGGACTTTATTATTATTACAGCAGGGATCTTCCCAGGATAAGCTCTCTTGATGACTATAAGCCTCCTGTTGTATCAACATTCTATTCTGATGAAGGCACAGAAATCGCCGAATTCTACCGCGAACGAAGATATGTTCGTGCGCTCTCCGAGATGCCGGATCACCTTATAAAAGCCTTTGTTGCCACGGAGGACGCGCGTTTCTACGAGCACGAGGGCATTGATTTTTACAGCATTTTTCGGGCTTTTTTAAAAAACCTGGAGGCAGGCGCCATTGTGCAGGGCGGAAGTACAATAACCCAGCAGGTAGCCAAATCTTTTTTTCTGACCCCAAAGAGAAGCTACGGCCGAAAAATCAGGGAAGCTATTTTAGCTTACCGAATTGACAAGCGTTTTAGCAAACAGGAGATTCTGTATCTATATCTTAACCAAATTTTTCTCGGCAACGGAGCCTATGGGGTGGAAGCAGCGGCCAGGAATTATTTTGCAAAATCCGCCGCTGATATAAGCATTGCAGAAGCCGCAATGCTTGCCGGCATGCCCAAGGCCCCCAGTCATTATTCACCCCACAAACATTTTGACAGGGCAAAACAAAGACAGATTTATGTTTTAAATCGCATGGTAACAGAAGGCTTTATAACAAATGCACAAGCCTCTGAAGCAATGGATAAGCCCCTTGAAATTAAAAGACGCCCCAATCTGTTCACGGAGACTGTTCCGTATTTTTCGTCCCATGTACGCAATCTTGTCAAGCACCGTTTCGGGGAAGAAGCATTATATACGGGCGGTCTTAAAGTGTATACCACGGTAAACACGGAAATGCAGAAGGAAGGCCGTAAAGCAGTGCGAAAAGGACTGCGGGAGCTGGATAAACGCCAGGGTTACCGAGGGCCGATAAAGCATCTTGACAGAAGCGAAATCGAACCTTTCAGTCAGAAGCTCCATGAGCAGTTCAAGGAAAAGGGCCTGGAGCAGGGAAAGATTATTCGCGGCGTGATTGTAGGGGTTGATAATGAAAAAGGCACTGCAACGGTAAGAATGGGAAAGGCCACCGGTGTTATCCCCGTGGAAAATATGAGCTGGACGCGTGAGCCGAAGGTTCCCTCTGGAAAGGTCAAGATAAAAAAACCGGGCAGCGTGCTTGAAACAGGCGATGTCGTCAGTGTGAGACTGAAGGACAAAGATGAGGAAAAACAGCAGTGGGAGCTGTCACTGGAGCAGGAACCCGAGGTGGAGTCCGCGCTGATAAATATGGAGGTGGGCACAGGGTATGTAAAAAGCCTGATCGGCGGCCGGGATTTTGATAAAAGCAAATTTAACAGGGCTATACAGTCAAGGAGGCAGCCAGGCTCAGCCTTTAAACCCATAATTTACGCCGCCGCCCTTGATAAGGGTTATACACCGGCTACAACCATTGCAGACACACCTATAGTGTTCGAAGATACGGATAATGATTTTGTATGGAAGCCGGGCAATTATGACAAAACCTTTCACGGAATCACTCTTCTTCGTGACGGCTTGATTCATTCCAGAAACATAGTCACTGTAAAGATTTTCAGGGATATAGGAACAGATTACGTGGTTGACTATGCCCGAAGGCTGGGCATTGACTCCCACCTGGAACGTGATCTTTCACTGGCCCTGGGTTCCTCGGGGGTTTCGCTGCTTGAATTGTCCAGGGCATACGGGGTTTTTGCAAACCAGGGCAAAAACATGGAGCCTGTGTTTATCAAAAGAATAGAAGACAGAAACGGGAAGGTACTCTATATTGCCGAACCTGAAGAAGAACAGGAAAGGGTTATAGAAGAAACCACCGCTTATATCATAACACATCTTCTCCAGGAGGTGGTGCAGGAGGGAACAGGCTGGCGGATAAAGCCTCTTGGCCGTCCGGTTGCCGGCAAGACCGGCACCACCAACGATCTTAATGATGCATGGTTCATGGGATATAACCCCGACTATGTAACCGGCGTCTGGGTGGGACATGATCAGGAACGCACCCTGGGAAGCAATGAAACAGGATCCAGGGCTGCAAGTCCGACATGGCTTTACTACATGAAAAGCATATTAAACGGAAAACCAGAGAAGGATTTTGAGGTGCCCGGAGACGTGGTTTTTGCAAAAATTGACGCGAAAACGGGTTTGCGGCCCGGTGAATCATCTGAAAAGGTTATTTATGAATGCTTCAAGGAGGGCACCGTGCCTGAAAAACAAACCGGGGCCGAAGATGATGTGACTGAAAAGGAAGAGTTTTTCAAAAAAGGCATTCAGTAGAAAGTTTTCTATATGTTCCCGGACGAAACAATTGATTCGTAAAACCTTATAACATCATCCTTAAAACGTTCCGGCTGATCCAGGTATGCGGCATGCCCGGCATTATCATATATATTTACCCCGGTGCCGAACTGGCCGCCAAGGCGCCTTATTTCTTCGCCGCGCACCACGTTGTCTTCCCTGCCGCAGATGATCGAAACCCGGGCCGAAACCTGTGGATAGCGTAAGACAAGTTCTTTTTGAAGAGCCATCACAGGCGCAACCACCATTATCCCTCCGGCCGGATGCTGGGTGCAATACTTCAGAGCCATGTATCCTCCCAGACTGGCTCCGATAATAACTGCATCCGGCTGGCAGATTTTGGCAAGTATGCCGATGTTTTTTGCCGGATCTGCCGAGCGCGGAAAACATTCGTTTATGTTGCCATAGGGCATGTCAACGGCTTTAAACGGGATGTTTTTGTTTTCAAGCAATCTGAGCAGGCCTATGTAGTTCCACACGTCGCTGGTATACATGTATCCGTGCAGCAGCACAACACAGGGACCTTCTCCGTTATTTGCAATCATTCGGCATTCAAATCCGTTTATGTTTACCTCTTCGTCTTTCATCTGCCGGCCCCCGTAATTGTTAAACGTGTTTTGCAGATGCAATTTTATATATTGATGGAGCCGTAAAAAGTCCAATATCTGCGTTACGCGCAATTTCTCAGAATTTCACGTACGGCTAAGTACGCTGCATTCTTCAAAATTGCGCAAGCCTTGATCTTGAACTTTTTACGGCACCATCTAAAATCAGACTTTTTACGAGAGCATCATATATTGAATCCGTGAAAAAACAATCAAAAATGTGTTATGTTTTTTAACGTGTGCTTTATTTTTAACCAGCAACTGTTTCCGGAGGCTTTTGTTGAACAGGAATCCGCCAGCAGTATCGATGATTTATTTTGACCGGCGGGATCATAACCTGATCTACATGGTCAATGATGTCGTATCAGGGGGCAGGACAAGGTTTCAGAGCCAGCGGCAATTCTACCACCATTTTCATCCCAGGGGTATAAAGGAAATGGCCGAGTCAAGGGGGCTGCGCATCGCCTATGCGATGGTCCACCTGCTTGAATCCCTGGAGACCGGCCAGATGAAGCAGAGGTTAAACGCCCTTCGTGCGCTTCGCGACGAGGTTATGTGCAGCACCAGTCAGGAGCTTCGCATGAATACGGCCCGGGTCCTCATCGAAATCATGAAGGACCTGGTAAGAGCCCACGGGGATTATCATCGCCAATTGGAGCTGGCCCACAGCTTTCGCCTGGCAGCAACAGGAAAACCCCGCATAGTCAGGTGTTTTTTAAAGCAATACAGGCTGCTTGAAATGCCGGAGGAATGGAACCAGCTTGCTTTTGACGATCACGTGCACGATGCTTTTACAAAGGGCCGCAAATCTCCCACCCATCTGATAATGGACGCCTGGATCAAGGGGATCAGGAGGCTGCGGGTAATTCACTACAATTACATACGCCCGGAGACCGCAAAAGAGCTTATGGAGGCTGCGGCAATAATGGGCATCATGCTGAGAATCGGAATCGAGTATTCCGCGGTGTTTTATGACAGGTTCGCCCAGTTGATATGGGTACCCCGGGGTTTTGCAGATTCCGGGGATTTTCTGCGGTTTCTGCAAAGAGACGAGGTAAGATCTCTGATGGAGGAAGGCCGGAAAGTCTCCGAATACCAGAGCAGGTACGTATTGCGTATTCTGGAGGAGTTCAACCAGAGACACCGGCATACTCTCAACAAAGAGTTCGGTTTGCAGATGCCGCGGATAGACAGGCAGTCATTCATTGATTTTGTCGGCTACGGTCAGGCTTCCCTGCTCCACCTTGCCAAATACATCCATGGCAGTCTTTTGTCCCTTATGCAGGAAAAAATGTCCGAACTCAGGGCCGAGTATAAATCGGCCGGTCATGACAGGCGAAAAGAAATAGAGGAACTGGTCGACCGCATGAACCGGATGGATGCCGATGATCTTCACCACAGGTTTTTGGCCCCCGCCCGAAATCCTGATGTTTTTGATATAAACCGCCCGGGTGATCCGGAAAAACTGCCGGAATTGATGCGTTTGACGCCATGCGGGCTTGTGGACCGGCTTTCCGAACTTCATTCAGCATACAGGATAACGCTGAATCTCAGCAACATGGAGGCGGAAGACGTTGTTGAACTTCTCTATGACTGCGGGGGCCGGGTCACGAGGCTTGAAATCTTTAACCTGAAAGATTACGCGGACTGCAGGGTGGACCATATACCGGAGATCGCCGGCCTCCAGGAGTGCATAAACAGCGCAAATGTAATACAGTTAAAGCGCATGATCATAGAGATGATAGCCCGCCTGAGGCGCTCGGGCGGCCATGCCTCCAAGGGCCGGATCCGGAGGCTGAACTGGATACTGGCTGATATGGAGACATTTCTGGGGATGTACCGGGTCAGGCCCCTGAAGGCCAGGATAGGCAGTGACTCCACGGGATATTCCCAGCGGCTGCCCGGCATGGGGCTGGCTGTGACCGAAAGCCTGCCGGGCCGCTCCCAGCGCAGAATCCGGCGCGATGAAACCGGTGCCTTCATGTTAATTCCCTTTTACGTGGCAACCTTTTTAAGGGTGATTTATGCGCCGATGGAGGCCGGAGCCGGCCGCATGGCAGGAATTTGGGCAAGGCTGAGAACCGTCTCGGTCCTGGAGAGGTTCGGCAGAAAAAAAAGAAAGGAATGGTATGCCAGGGAAGAGGCCGCCCGCATGGCAGAGCCCGGCAACATCACCACTTTGAGCGGCTTCCGTACAGAGGCCCGCAATGGCTTCTGTCTGGAGCCCGGCTTCCGGGACAGTGAAGCCCGGGGCGGATATTCATTTTATTACCTGCAGACTTCTGTCAAAAATTTTCTCAAGGTTCTTGCGGGTTTTGTCCCGGCTTTTTTCACCTTTTATCTGACAAGCGACTGGTGGGTGCTCATATATTTCGGGGCGGTAATCTGGTTTTTAATAACCGGCCTGCGAAATATTCTTCAGTCAGTTATGGCCGGCGGAGGGCTGAGGGGCAGCCCGCTTCTTCAATGGAACGACTATATAAGCTGGGACAGGCTCACTGATTCACTGATGTATACCGGCTTCTCAGTGCCCCTTCTCGAGTTTTTCGTCAAAAATCTCGCAATGCATAAGGGTTTCGGGATTACTGCATCAACAAATCCGGTGTTGCTTTATGCGGTAATGGCTATAGTCAACGGGATTTATCTTACCGGCCACAACCTTTTCCGCGGCCTGCCCAGAGAGGCCGCATTTGCCAACTTTTTTAGAAGCGTGCTCTCAATCCCGGTTGCCTATGGGTTAAACGAGTTGCTCGGCGGAATCCTTGCGCTTGCGGCAGTGGCAAACGTGAACGCCCTGTTGCAGAGCTGGGCAGCCGTGATTTCCAAGGCTGCATCAGACTGTGTGGCCGGGGTTATCGAGGGAGCCGTGGACAGGGCAAGAAACATCAGAGAAAGGATGAACGATTACCGTCAAAAGCTAAGACAGTTTCTCGACGTCTACGCCAGGATCGAGATGCTGTTTCCCGAATCCGATGTCCCGGATCTGCTAAGGAACCCTGAGGAGTGGTATCATTCAGAAGATGAAGAAACCCGCGAACTGATCTCCATATTAATCATAAACGCCCTGGACCTGCTTTATTTCTGGATGTATCAGCCCCGCTCCCATACGGCTTTTAAAAATTTTCTGCGCAATATGTCCGAAGACGAGAGAAGCGGTCTTATAAAGGCTCAAAGCATCCTTGAAATGGAGCGGGAAATCAGTCAGCTTTTCATCGACGGCATAGTCGGCCGCAACTTTTCAAAACCCCTGGCCTTTTATCTAAACAGGTACGAGCAGTACCTGAAAACAGTTCAAAGACTCGCTGCTTAAACATCGAAGTGTTCTGCCTACACTTAGGGGCTTTGACAAATTTTTACCCGTGCGATACTTTATATTAAAAAATCACGGCTTCGTATAAAGCTTCCTATATTGCTTTTTACGAGTGCATCAAAAATAAAAGAAGAAAAAAAGGCAGTTTGCAATATGGTACAAAACGAAAAGCAAGGCGGCAGGGAAAAAGACACCTATTTTGTCATAACCTACCGGGAGCAGCAGGAAGGAAAAGTTGTAACCCTCAAGGCAAAAACAGTTACGGACTCGTCTTTGGGGCTAAGTTTTATATCGATCTCGGATTTTATCTTTTCAACCAACGGCCTGGTGGTAAACCCCGCTGAAGAGGAGCTAAAAAAGCGTTTTGAAAATGTGAAGTCCCTTCATCTGTCCATCTATACCATAATTTCCATCGAAGAGGTCGGAGTTGAGCACCAGGGCCTTTCCTTTAAAAAAGACAAGTCTAACCTGGTAGTGCTTTCACCCGAAAATCACCAACCCAATAAAGACAAATAAGGTCCGGGAGCGAAATCCATGAAAGAGGCGCAGAGCAATTCAGGAGACAAAACAAAAAAAACAACAGGGGCTTTGACCGAAAAGGAGTCCAAGGACTTTCTCGGGTCATACGGAGTTCCGGTTATAACCGAAAAGGTGGCCGGAAGCCCGGAGGAGGCTGTTGAAACTGCGCGTGAGACGGGATTTCCGGTGGTTTTAAAAGGTCTCGGCAGAAACCTGATGCATAAAACCGAAAGCGGGCTTGTGCATCTTCACCTCGCGGATGAAAACGCCGTGCGCACCGCTGCTGAAAAAACCGCACGGCAGGCCGGGCCGGACCTGGAGGGCTTTCTGATACAGCCCCATGTGGAAGGGAAACGGGAGTTTGTGGCGGGCCTTTTCAGGAACCCTGAATACGGGCCCGTGGTTATGTTCGGTCTTGGCGGAATTTTTACTGAAGCATTATCAGATGTGGCATTCAGGCTTGCTCCTTTGAGCAGAAGCGATGCGGAAGATATGATCGGAGAGATCCGGTCTGCTGCGCTGTTGAATAATTTCAGGGGCGAGGCCGCTGTGGACCGCCAAACCCTTGTAGATACCCTTGTCGGCATATCTGAGGCGGGAGCAGATGATCCTGAAATAAAGGAAATAGACATCAATCCTTTGCTTGTAACCGCCGAGGGAAGGCCGGTGGCCGTGGATGCCCTGGTGGTAAGGAGCAGGCCGGAAGCTGAAAAACAGTTTCTCCCGCCGGTGGACCCATCCGTACTCGGGGCGCTGTTTCATCCGCGCTCGGTTGCCTTTGTGGGCGCCTCCGGGCAGATGGGCAAATGGGGCTATACCCTGCTTACAAATACAATCGGCGGCGGATACCGGGGTGATATTTACCTGGTAAACCATAATGGAGGAGAAATAGCGGGCAGGCCGGTGTACAGAAACGTGCTGGAGATCCCCGGCAGCGTGGATGTTGCGGTTGTAACCATTCCCGCGGCACAGGTGTTTGACCTGATCCCCCAGTTCAAGGAAAAGGGGATTTCCTACATGCTGCTTATCGCCTCGGGTTTTTCGGAAACCGGAAAAGAAGGCGCAAAAGCAGAAAGGCGGCTTGTGGAGGAGGCCGGAAAAGCCGGGATTTCTCTTATAGGCCCCAATACCATGGGCATCTGCAACCCGCATATAAATTTTTACTGTACAGGCAGCCACGTGCGGCCGCCTCCCGGCTCCGTGGGCATGGTTGCCCAGTCGGGCAACATGGGCAACCAGCTTCTGGCTTTTGCCGAACTGCAGGGTGTTGGAATCCGCGCTTTCTGCGGCTCCGGAAATGAAGCCATGATCACCATAGAGGATTACCTGGACGCATTCGAGGAGGATTCTCTTACCGGGACCGTTATGCTGTATGTGGAGAGCGTGAAAAACGGCCGCAGGTTCTATGAAAGCGCCCGCAGAGTGAGCAGGAAAATGCCGGTAGTCCTGCTCAAGGGAGGCCAGACAAAGGCGGGCAGCAAGGCTGCAGCCAGCCATACAGGGGCCATGGCCTCTGATATGAAGGTTTTTAACGCTGTGTGCCGTCAGGCCGGCATTGTCAAGGTTGACAAGCCAATGGACCTGCTGGATCTCTCCGCTGCATTTTCCTCTTTGCCGCTGCCCGCGGGCAGCAGGGTTGCAATCATGACCCTTGGCGGAGGCTGGGGAGTGGTTGCAGCAGATCTGTGCGAACATTACGGCCTGGAAGTAGTCGAACTTTCCCGGGAGCTTATAGAGGAAATAGACAAGGTGCTTCCCCCCTACTGGAGCCGGGCCAACCCGGTGGATCTTGTGGGTGAAAATGATCCGGATCTGCCCATAAAAGTAAGCCGGCTGCTTGCGCAATGGGACGGCTGCGATGCCATAATCAACCTTGGCATAGTGGGCCGCAGGCACATGCTGGCAAAAATGGCTGATTCAGTAAAAAGAGCCGATTCCACGTGCCCGGCCGATTTCATGGAATCTTTGCTCCGGGATCTGGAAGCCTTTGAATCCGGCTATATCAATCATATCGTGTCCCTGATGGAAAAACACGAAAAGCCCATCCTCGGGGTCAATATGCTGCGCGGGGAAAAAGACAAAACAGTCTACAGTATAGAGGGCAGCAGCTATAAGGGGCTGTTTTTCCCCACCCCGGAGCAGGCGGTGAAATCTCTTGCAAAACTATGGGAATACCGGCGTTTTCTTGACACGGAAAAGCGTGGCTGATCAGCCACACCCCGCAATCACAACCTCTTCTTGTGCCACGCCAGGATCAGGCCGGACCAGAAAATTGCGCACATGAGGATATGTGCTTTCGAGGGTGCGGATGTTGTTGTTTTTAAGCCCCCGCATCCTGCTTACTGAAGAGGGATTAACTCGCATTTCAACTGTTTCGGGAAGCTGTGGCGCCTCATCAAGGAGTCTGAAGGCCCGCTGCAGCATCAGGAAGGAAAAAACCATGTGTCCCAGGGCCGGATGATAGGGGCCGGCAAGAATTGTGTCCCGGTCGTCAAGTTCTTTTGAGGACTGCAGCCCCATGCGGATCACGGGGATACCGTTTCTTTCAAAGACTTTGTAAAGAGCCGCGGTTCGCCTTACACACTGCTCAAGGCTCAGGGGTTCAAAGCGCCCGGCCCTGTATTGGGCTGCAAGCACGCTTCCTGAAAGAACCACCAGGGGATATATTCTTACAAAATCGGGTTTAAGGGCCGCCGCTGCAGCCGCTGTTGCAATGGCGCCCTCCGGGTCTTCCCCCGGCAAACCGGTCATTATCTGACAGCCCAGCCTGTATTTCGCCTTTTTTATCATATTCGCCGCAGCCGCCGAATCAGCGGATGTGTGTCCCCTTTTCAGAAGTGTCAGCACACGGTCGTCCATGGACTGTACACCGAGTTCAACCGTGGAGACCGGATATCGGGCAATAAGGCTTAAGGTTTCCGAATCCACGGTGTCGGGCCGGGTTGAAAAACGGATTCCGTGTACTTTTCCGGATGAAACCCAGCAAGCGGCTTCGTCGAGAAGCCTGCGGATCGTATCTTTTTCAAGTCCCAGAAAATTTCCGCCGTAAAAGGAGATTTCAGTAAAGCCCCTGGCCCGGCTCCTGTACTGCAGCCAGTGTTCAACTGCCGCCCGAAGCGATTCCGGGCCGGGCCTTTTTTCCTGTGATCCTGTTACAGCATGCTGGTTGCAGAAAGTGCACCTGTGAGGGCATCCTGAATGGGGGATAAAGATCGGGATTACATAGGGCTTTTCTTTTGGAGCGGGCATGTTTTATTCGTTTTTGTCTTTAATCCGCTGCCAGGCTTTTTGTGCAGCATCCTGTTCCGCTGCTTTTTTGTTTTTTCCCACACCTTCGGCGCTAAAACCGCTTACCGTAAGTACAACCCTGAAGGTTTTGTCATGATCGGGGCCGTTTTCGGCAACGATTTTATAGGCCGGCATATCAAGGTGCCTTGACTGGACATGCTCCTGCAGAAGGCTCTTGTAGTCGTATAACGGGCTTTCTTCGGTTTCAACCGCCTCGAAAAACGGGGCGAAATGGGTTCGGATCAGGTCAAAGGCCGCCGCAAATCCGCCGTCCAGATATACCGCCGCCACCAGTGCTTCAAAAGTATCTGCGAGAATCGAATTCTTGTGCCGGCCGTTTGAGCGGCGCTCTCCTTTTCCGAGCAGAAGGTAATCACTGAGTTGTATGCTTCTGGCCGCCCCGGCAAGACGCTCTTCGTTTACCAGTCCGGCCCTTGTCCTGGAAAGTTCGCCCTCGGTGAGCTTCGGGAACCTCTCCATTAATATGTGGCTTACAATCAGGTTTAATACCGCATCACCCAGAAATTCCATACGTTCGTTGTCCGTTCCGCTCCCGGGGTTTTCGTGAACGTATGAGCGGTGCCTGAGGGCTGCGGCCAGAATCGCCTGGTCTGCAAACCCGTATCCGAGTTTTTCCTCCAGAGATGAAAAATCCGGATTTTTTAAATTTTTTTCCATTCTTTGTTCAGTGCAGCCGTTTCTGTTTTTTTGAAGCAAGGGCTTCGGCCAGGTTCTCAAATACAGAATAAGGTATGGCCAGATCCCCCCTACCGCATCCAATACTTATTTCAGGGTTGATATCGCCGTGAAAATCCGTTCCCCCCGTGACCAGAAGTCCATATTTTTCAGCAATCCTTTCATACAGATCTGTTTCTTTTGGGTCGTGGCCGGGATAATAGGCCTCGATACCTCCCAGGCCCATCTCGGCCAGTTCGGATACTAAAAATTCCAGCCTGTTAAAAGCCGATTCCGGCAGAAGCCCCGGGTGGGCAAGTACGGCAATGCCCTCTGCAGAGTCAACGGCTTCAACGGCTTCCCGTGCCGGTATACGGGGCTTGTCCACGTAGGCCGGCCTTCCCTTGCCCAGATAGCTGTCAAAGGCCTCGTCCACGTTTGCCGCATATCCTTTCCTGACAAGGTGGGCCGCAATGTGGGGACGGGCGATTTCAGTCTTTCCGGCTTCAGCCGTGATTTCGTCAAGGGAGACCTTGATGCCTATGGAGTTTAATTTTTTTATGATTTTGGGGTTACGGCTGCTGCGGGCATATCGCTGCTTTTCCAGGAGACGGTTTAATACGGTGTTGTCAATAGAGATTCCGTAGCCAAGAATATGCATGCTGCCGGAAGCCTGGTATCCTGGCGGGAAACCGGCGCTTATTTCCACGCCTGTCAAAAATTCGAGGTTTCGCGGGATTCCGTGCGAAAGAGCCGCAGCCGCACCTTCAACCGTGTCGTGGTCCGTTATGGAAATGGCGGCAAGTCCGCATTCCACGGCGCGGTTCAGAATCTGTTCCGGGTCTATACTTCCGTCGGAGGCCGAGGAATGGATATGTAGGTCAATGTTCCCGGTTTTATAATCCAAGTGCCTTCTCTAGGGCTTCCTCTTTTTTCTTGCAATCAATGCAGAGAGTGGTTACAGGCCGCGCCTTGAGCCGTTTGAAATCGATATCTTCTCCGCATCTTTCGCAAATGCCAAAGGTTCCCTCCTCGATGCGCTCCAGTGCCGTTTTGACTTTTTTGATCAGCTTGTACTCCCGGTCCCGGATGCGAAGCTCGAAGTTGCGTTCAGCTTCATAAGCGGCCCTGTCGGTTGGATCCGGAAAATTGCCTTTTGAATCATGCATGTCAGAGACGGTGTCCTCTGCCTGATTGAGCAGATCCTCGAGGCGTTTGTTAAGCAGTTCTCTGAAATACTCAATGTCTTTTTGTTCCATGGGTCGCATCCTTACCGTGGCTTTTTTCGTAAATCCTTCAACCCGGCAATTTATTCCCGGATTTATGGAGTTCACATTATATAAAAACAGAAAAATGCATTACCACAACCGGATTTTAAAAGTAAAGAGGAAAATTGCTCAAATTTTTTTCAGTCGTTTTCCAGGTTAAAGAGCTGGCGGGCAAGGTCTATGTAGAGGGATTTGTCGCGGTGGGTGCCGGGATCTTTCAAAAATTTTACCGGATCGTGCATAATTTTTTTTACCATTGCCTCGTTCATGCGCTCCAGGGCCTCCACGTCATTTGCGCTCAGATGATCCATGGCCTGAAGAGTTTTTCTGAGTTCCGCTTCCGCGATGGAGGCAAGTTTTGCCCTTAACTGCTTGATCGTAGGTACAACGTCTAAGCTTTCATACCATTGATCAAACCGCACCGCGGCCTCGTCAATAATACGTTCCGCCCTGGCCGATTCACTGCGCCTGGAGTCTATGTTTTCCTCAATCACGTCCTGCAGGTCGTCAATATCGTAAACATAGGCATTGTCGATTTTGTTGACAGCAGGATCGATATCCCTGGGCACCGCAATGTCTATAAAGAACAGGGGCCTTTGTTTGCGGTACCTCATGGCGGGTCTGACCTGATCCCTGGTTATCACAAAGCCGGCCGATCCGGTGGAGCTGATAATTATATCCGCGTGTTTGAGTGTCTCCTCTGTTTCCTCGAACCGGATTGCCGTACCTGAAAACCTTCGCGCCAGATCCACGCCCACTTCAAAGGTACGGTTTGCAACGTAGAGCGCACCCGTAGAGCGGATACGGTTTAAGTGCTCCACTGCCAGTTCGGCCATTTCTCCCGCACCCACAAGAAGCACCGCCTTGTCCTCCAGTCTGCCGAATATTTTGCGGGCAAGCTCCACGGCCGCATAGCTTATGGACACTGCCCGATCCCCTATACCGGTTTCTGAGCGGATGCGCTTTGCAATCGAGAAAGCCTTGTGAAGAAGTCGGTTTAGGATCACCCCCGTGCCACGGTTTTCAACCGCCGACCTGTAGGCCGCCTTGACCTGTCCCAGTATCTGGGGTTCACCGATCACCATGGAATCCAGGCTTGAAGCAACACGAAACAGGTGTTTAACCGCCCCGCTGCCCAGGTAGGTGTAAAGAGCCCCTTCAAACCGGGATTCTTCGATTGATTTAGTTTCGGCTATATGTGACTTGATGGCATTTATTGCTTTATCCGTGTCATAGGCTGTAAAAAGCATTTCCACACGGTTGCAGGTCGAAAGGATCAGGATCTCACTAATTTCGGGCTGCTTTTTAAGCTGCCGTACAGAATCCCGGATTTCCTGATCTGAAAACGCCATGCTTTCCCGCAGATCCACGGGAGCTGAGTTATGATTTATACCCAGGATACCGATTTCCGGGAGTTCCGGGGCAGCCTTGCCCGTTTGTTCGGCCGCCGAGAGTTTACCATCTGGTAAATTCATCATGATGGCCCTCCATCAGAAAATTTACACCCAGAAAGGTAAACAACATTGCGGCAAAACCTATAATGGCTAAAATTGCAGCTCTTCTTCCACGCCATCCCGCGACAAGTCGCTCGTGGAGAAGGGCGGCGTATATAAGCCACGTAATGCCGGACCAGACTTCCTTTGGATCCCAGCTCCAGAAATGGCCCCATACCTGGTGGGCATAGACAAATCCTGTTATCAGCCCCGCGCTAAGGGCTGTAAAACCCACTGCCACAAAGTTGTATCCTGCATTGTCCAGCAGTTCCAGCGAAGGAAGGCGCCTGAAGAAAAACCTGTGCTTTTTTCCCTTGATGTTTCTTTCCTGGATTAGATACAGAACCCCGGTGCCGCATGCCAGGGCAAGGCAGGCCTCTCCGGCGAAAATCACAACCACGTGAATTGTCAGCCAGAAGCCGGTAAGTTCCGGCAGAGGCTGTATTTGGGTGTTTGGCACAAAAAAGGCTGCTGCCGTAATGAGGAAAAGAAGGGGTGCGGCAAAAACCCCGAGAATGTTTATACGGATGCGCGGCCTTACTGCCAGAAACACGCCGGCAAGTATCCAGCCTGCAAACCATAGATTTTGATGCAGGTTTTGTACCGGCAGGGTGCGGGTATTTGCATAGTCGATTCCCAGCAGCACCGTGTGCATAATAAATCCGGCAAGCACCAGTATATAGGCTGCGCGGTTGTATCTGCTGCGCTGAAGGAACAGAAACCCCGCATAGAGGCCGGAGGCGGCAAGATAGCAGCATATTACCGGCAGCAGGTTGTAGTTCAATTCAATCCTCCGCTGTCTCCATAAGCGTCCTGTAATCAAACCCCTCGCCCAGCACCTTTTGCAGGAGTCTGTCTGCCTGTTCCGTGTTGCCTTCCCTGATCAGTGAAGGCAGATTTTCTGCAATAAGCTGGTTAAAAAGCGGTTTGTGTTCTTCAGGTGCGTGTTTTTCCGAAAGCAGCTTTTTTCGGGCCGCGCCCATGAGCCGCAGAAACTCGGTATATTCCTCTCCGAACTGTTTTTCAAGCTGTTTTCTCAGATGCCTGGCAAAGGCGGGACTTTTGCCCGATGTTGAAATCGCTATCATCAGGTCTCCGCGCTTTACCACAGACGGCAAAATAAAATTGCATGCTTCGGGAACATCCGCAATATTGCAGAGCATGTTTCTGCTTTCTGCGTCCCGGCTGATTTTCCGGTTAACCTTACTGTTGTCCGTGGCGCCTATAACCAGAAATTTTCCTTCCAGATCGGCGCTTTTGTAATTGCGCATGATCATTTCCAGGCCGGCAGATCCTGTGAGGCGGGAGAATCCTTCCGCAAACTCCGGGCTTACAACGGTCGTCCTGGCGCCGGCTTTCAGCAATCCTTCGACCTTTCTCAATGCCACCTGACCGCCGCCCACAACCAGGCAGTCCCTGTTGCGGATATCAAGGTATACGGGGTAATATTTCATGCCTGATCCCGGTCTCCTTCCAGCTCGAAAGTCATCAGGTCCCGGGCCGGGTAAAGGGGCCCGAAGTAAGTTTTTCTGCACTGGCCTTCAATGTCGGCATTTTCGCATTATTGTAATCCTGAGCCCTTTATTCATGACTGCTCCCCTTTGACAGGAAATCATTGATCCGGCTGATGATCCACTGCTGTACTGATTTCTTGTCAGGGTTGTTTATTTCGCTTTTCAGGTTATCGGTCTGGATTTCAGCCCGGGCCATACTCTTGTGTCCGCCCGCTGTTCCCAGATGTCCGAATTGCCTGGAAGCCGCATTGCCCGCATTCTTTCTGAGCCCGTCGTTTCTGAGGATAATAACCAGGCGGCCCTCGATAAAGCCCGAGACTATGCTCCATGTAACCGTATTCACCCTCATAAAGAAGTCCGCTATCAGTACGCAGATATCGGGTGTTTCAACCTGACCCAGATGAACAAAGACGCGGTCTTCATCTACTATTTTCTGTTCTATTGCCTGCCTGAAATATTCAAGAAAATTCATCCGCAGGTCCACCTGTTCCATGCGTCTGGCCAGATGGATGTTTGCATGTCGGAACAGAAACTGAAAGGCCCGTATATCCGCGTTGGTGGCCATTCTTTCGAAGTTGTTGGTATCGGTTTTTATTCCGTGAAAAAGAGCAGTTGCCACCTTGGGGGTGGGCTTTATCTTTGCGGCCCTGAGATACTCGGTGATAATGCTCGAAGTGGCACCGTATTCAGGCCGGATGTCTTTGTACGGGGCCTCGGTGCCGTCCGGTTCATGATGGTCTATGATTACCGTGTATTTGTATTGCCCGAAGCTTTCGTGATGCGAAGGCTGGGAGTCAAGAATTATAACCTTCGTATAATCCTGGGGCACAATCTTTGTTACATGGATCAGGGTTGCGTCAAGCAGCCTGATCATGGCCATGTTGTCCGGTCTGGTTATGGTGTTTATATTGGAAACGGTTGTCCTGGTAACCCTGCGCCACAAAAGCCTTTGGAAGGCCATGGCACTGGCGATTGAATCCGGATCGGCATTAATTAATATCAGCACATGGTCAGAGCCTGAAAACTGGGCCAACAAATGCTGTAATTTTTCAGTTGTAGAGAGGTTCATTTTGATCCACCCCGTCCGGCGAGACCGGTCCGCAAAAGACCTGCTAAAATAAAAAAGCGTGTAATCCTACACGCCAAAATTTTGCCTGTTAAGTTGCTGTATTATCTGTTTTCAGCACATAATATGCAGGTTCGCCGCCCTTGTCAAGAAGCTTCCTTTTATGTTTTAACAGCTTGAATTGTAAGGCAATGGGACTTATTTTAAAGGAAA
>JBKHFD010000039.1:0-16639 GCA_046540355.1 Desulfobacterales bacterium | reverse complement strand
CAAAAATTTTTTCAGTTTCCCGGACAATACGGCTGCTATGAAACGAAACAGCGACTTCTCCCTGTCGAATACCCCCTTTACAACAGTCGTATTATAAAAACCTACATTTACTACGTCCGGAAAAAATATCCGCACATAAACATATCAGAAATTCTGGCTGACGCCGGTATGACAATGTTGTTCACATTGAACATCCGAAGTGCATGTCGGCCGGCGGAGATGTTTGCCGCTACATAATTTCATGGAACAAATCAGCCGGCGATTATTTCCGGATAATTCGCAACTATATGCTTGCGTTTTTTTTCCTTGCAGGGATCCTTTCAATTGTATATCTGCCTGTAACTCATGGATTGAGCGTTTTGTCAGGCCTCCTGGTGCTTCTTCTTGCCGCGGCCTTTTTCGGCGAGAGGTTTGACAAAAAAAACCTGGCAGTGGCCATGCAGAATCTTCAGGAATCGAGCGAGCAGCTTGTGGACCAGATCGATATTAATTACAACAACACCCTTGTAACCCGGGAAATAGGCCAGGTTGTAAACCGGTATACAAGTCTTGAAAAAGTGCTTGGAGCCATAGTAAATGTTTTAGAAACCCGACTTGACTATGACCGCGGAATGATAATGCTTTGCGATACTGCCGGAAAAAGGCTCAGATTTGCCGCGGGATTCGGTTATACCAGCAAGCAGCACAAATTTTTAAAAAATATAGATTTTCGACTCGACAACCCTGATTCCAGGGGGGCTTTCGTGGTTTCTTTCCGGGAGGAGAAACCATTTTTGATAAACAAGGTCAATGATATTCCGCATATTTTTAATATGCAAGACAAATTCCGCAGTGCGACAGAAAACTGTTGAAAACAGGTTTAATCCTGTCATATATTAGTGCTCCCGTAAAAAGTCGATTTCCGATGGCTTCGTAAAAAGCAATTTACACCGCCGCGGCGGTATTTTTGCAGGAAGGAAACCCTGCGGTCGGGGTCAGTTTTTTCGCTCCTGACCGCAAGCGCTCAATGTCGCTTCAAAAACCGACCCCGACCTTGGGTTTCCTTGGAAGCGGATTGTTCCGCTTTGGTATCATTTTATTGGATCGGGGCGGGGCATCGGGGGTTTTTTTGAAATAATTTTAATTCCGGCGGTTCAGGTTTAATGCAGATAGCAGCCACTCACAAGAATACCGATTTCGACGCCCTTGCCTCACTGGTTGCGGCTTCTCTTATTTACCCAGGAGCTTCGGCGGTATTGCCCAAGGCCGTTAACCCCAACGTCAAGGCCTTTCTCTCCATTCACAAGGATATGTTTGACCTTTACGGTGTCGGGGACATTGACTTTGAAAAGGTTGAAAAACTGATCGTTGTGGATACAAACAAATGGTCCAGGTTTGAAAAGATGAGTCAGCTAAGGGATAAGTCGGGCCTGGAAATTGTAATCTGGGACCATCACGATGAGGCAGACTGCGATATAAACGCCGCATGGAAGTTCCAGGAGAGAATCGGGGCGAATATCACTCTTATGCTGCGTTCATTGAAAGAGAAGAAAACTCCGATTTCGCCTATTCAGGCGACTCTTTTTCTTTGCGGATTATACGAGGATACCGGCAATCTTACTTTTCCGTCGGCTACTGCAGAGGATGCTTTTGCAGCCGGTTATTTGCTTGAACAAGGTGCGGATTTAAGCATTCTGCGCACATTTCTGCAGCCTGCATACGGGCAGAGGCAAAAGGATATTCTTTTTGAGATGCTTAAGAAGGCAACCCGTAAAAAAATAAACAATTATACTGTAAGCATCAACATAGCAAGGATTGAAGGGCATGTAAACAATCTCTCCCAGGTTGTGCACATGTACCGCGAGATCGTTAATGTGGATGTTGCTGTTGGTCTTTTTGTTCACAGGGAAAACGGAAAATGCATAATAATCGGCCGCAGCATCGTGAGCGATATCAACATAGGTTCAATAATGCGCAGCATGGGAGGCGGCGGGCATCCGGGTGCGGGCTCTGCGCTGCTCAAGTCCGCAAACCCCGAGTCACTAAAGGAATGGATAGTTGAACTGTTAAGGGGCAACCAGGAAAGCTCGGTTCAGATAAGAGACATCATGTCATCTCCGGTGGTCCGTGTTGGGAGCGATACCAAAATGTCTGAAGTGTACGGAGTCCTTGAGGAAAAGGGTTGTACCGGGCTTCCTGTCATAGACAACGGCAGCCTGAAAGGGATAATTTCCAGAAGAGACTTTAAAAAGCTAAAAAAGGCATCCCAGCTCGATTCCCCGGTCAAGGCTTTCATGAGCACTAAAAATATCATCATTGCCCCGGACCGAAGCCCCATGCATGCAGCCCGGTTGATGGTTAAACATGATATCGGCAGGCTGCCGGTCGTGGAGAACAACCAAATCGTGGGCATTGTTTCCAGATCCGATGCCATGCGGTATTTTTATGACGCATTGCCGGATTAAATGGTCTGGGCCGGCCTGCCCCGAGCCGGGTTAAGCCATTTCCAGCACCTTTTTAACCAGCTTTTCGATCCCTTCTGCAATATGGCTTATCGACGATCCGAGCATGTAGGCGGGAGTTGTTACAATCTTGTTTTCATTATCCACATGAATGGAGTTGACTTCGCAGACCGTATGTCTGCCTCCCATGGCCTCGATGGCTTCGGCTGTTCCCAGATCATTGCCTATTGTGATCTGTGGGTGGCGGTCCTCAAGGATCTTTGCCACCACTACCGGAGAGATGCAAATGGCCCCTACAGGCTTTTTGGCATCAGCCATTTCAGTAATCAAGCGTCTGACCTCTGGATGCACTTCTGCATCCTTGCCCTTTATGGCGAAATCACTGAGATTTTTTGCAGCGCCAAAACCTCCGGGAATGATAAGTGCATCAAGATCGGCAGTGCGGACGTGCTTTATATCTGTAATTTCCCCTCTGGCTATACGCGCGGATTCCACCAGGACGCTTCTTGATTCTTCCGTGGGCTGCCCTGTAAAATGGTTGACCACGTGATGCTGGGCGACGTCGGGGGCCATGCAAACAGTGCTGGCACCGTTTCTTTCCAGGGCCAGAAGGGTTATCACGGTTTCATGGATTTCAGAACCGTCATAAATACCGCATCCTGACAACAAGACACCGACATTTTTCATACCGGACTCCTTGTCAATAGAATAAAGGATCTCAAGTTGCGTTTTAAGTTTTAATCAACTATATCTATCAATGAATCATGTTTACGTCAATAATAAAACCAACGAGGAAACAGGGCCAATGCAAATACAGCGCCTTGGTTTATGCGGCCTCAGTGGATCCGCAGTTTTATCGAGGGCATTGCAGGGGGCTGATCCTCTAAGCCCTGGTAGCCGTGTCTATGGCTTTATCTGTTCAAGGATTCTGCCCTGTTCATCGAGCATAAAAATCATAAATCCGTTTTTGCGCGCGTCTTCTCCAAGATGATCGAGCATTATCGCCTGGACCTCGTATTTTTTGCCTTCCCTTCGGGGAAGATTCAGTGTGCAGGCAAGGGCCGCCTCTTTTTCCTTGAATGCCGGTATGTATGAAAGATTGCTCTTTTCATCGTAAAGACCTAAAAATTTTTCATTTTTGCCGGGATCTTCCACTGCCACGTATACCCACATTTCATCTGTTGTTTTTTCTTCGCCCATCACAGAATCCTTTCATGCTTATGTTTGTTGCGCTCCTGCCTCATAAAAGCAAATTTCAGCCATAACTTCCGGCATCATGAATTAAATGTCAATCCCGATCTGCAGCCGCCTCCAAATTGCTGGTTGTAATGTTTGACTAATTGACATGATCAGATTTATTGATTACTATGTCTTTTTATGAGAATCCATTGAGAACGGGTGCAGCGGATAGAGCTGATTGCAGATACCCACTGCGATGCGGATCTGTTGGAAAACGCCTTGCATTCGCCTTCGGCCTTGAGCTACTTATTCATCCCGGGGATTTTTGCGGATCTCAGAAACACGCATAGTCCGGGAAGGTGTTTTTAATCATGGAGTGCTGCACCGCAAATGTGTTTAATAACTGCAAATATAATGTTATATTCTTACTAAAACAACCATAAATTTGATGGAAGTATGATGAAGGAACCCATATCCGATACCCTGTATGCTGCCCGAACCGAGACTGAAAGCATGGAAACAATGGGGATATGCCTTGGCGCTTCCACGGTTTCCTTCGTGCATCTAAAGATTTCCGACAGGGCCTCCCCGCCGGAAATAATTTCAGTTTCGGCCGCCCCCCACGGAGGCGATCCCAGAAAAACCCTGCAGTTTATGCTCAAAGATTCCAATGCCGATCAGTGCAGCAGAATCGTTGCAACCGGAAGGCGTTTCAGGGAGTTTGTAAACCTTACAACAATTCCGGAACCTGAAGCGGTAGAACATGCCTATCGTCATGTCAAGCCCGAGGGGGTGCGGTGCCCCGCAATTGTATCTGCCGGGGGCGAGACTTTCATGGTTTATGTACTTGATGAAAGAGGCAGGATTTCAAATGTTTTAACCGGTAACAAGTGCGCTTCAGGTACGGGCGAATTTTTCATGCAGCAGTTGGGGCGCATGGGGGTGAGCCTGAAAGAGGCCGCCCATTGGTCGGCCACCGAGACTCCGTATCAGGTCTCCGGAAGATGTTCGGTATTCTGCAAGTCAGACTGTACGCATGCCATAAACAAAGGGGTGCCCAAGTCCAGGGTTACCGCGGGCCTGTGCCGTATGATGGCAAACAAGATCCTGGAGCTTTTAAAGCACGTGGAAAAGGAAAATATTATGATTGTCGGCGGTTCTTCCAAAAACCGCATGATGATCGATTACCTGGAGGAGGCTATACCGGGACTTATCGTTCCTGATGAAGCCCCGTATTTCGAGGCTCTGGGAGCGGCCCTGTGGGCTTATGAAAACGAGGCTTCATCCCTGCCAGCCAAAGAAGAGGATCTGTTTGTAAAGGGTGCTGCCTCCTTTGACATCCTTCCCAGGCTGAAGGATTATGAGGATTGGGTAACATTTAAACACACAAACAAGGCCGAGGTAAGCGAGGGCGATGAATATATTCTCGGCCTTGACGTGGGCTCAACAACCACTAAGGCAGTGCTGGTCAGGGTACCGGATGACGCGATCGTTGCCTCCATATACCTCTACACCCACGGCGACCCGGTGGGTGCCTCCCGTGAATGTTACAGGGAGATTCTAAACCAGGTGGAAAAAAGTGCGAATTCCGGGCGGATTTCAATTACCGGTCTGGGGGTCTGCGGTTCCGGGCGTCAGATCGCAGGTCTTCATGCGCTCACCGACGGGATTATAAACGAAATAGTTGCCCATGCCGCGGCAGCGGTTCATTTTGATCCTGAGGTGGATACCGTTTTCGAGATAGGCGGCCAGGACGCAAAGTATACATACATAACAAGCGGGGTGCCATCGGATTATGCCATGAACGAGGCCTGTTCCGCAGGTACCGGATCTTTTCTAGCGGAATCGGCCGAAGAAACACTGGGCGTTGATGTGGAATCCATCGCGGAAGTCGCACTTAAGGGGGAAAACCCTCCCAATTTCAACGATCAGTGTGCGGCCTTCATCTCCTCGGACATAAAGACTGCCGTTCATGAGGGAGTGGCCCACGAGGATATAATCGCCGGACTGGTCTATTCCATATGCATGAACTACACAAACCGGGTAAAGGGAAACCGTCCTGTGGGCGGCAAGGTTTTTATGCAGGGCGGGGTGTGTTACAACCGAGCGGTTCCTCTTGCCATGGCGGTTCTGGCTTCAAAGCCCATTATTGTGCCCCCCGAACCAGGTCTTATGGGTGCCTTTGGTGTTGCCCTGGAAATCGAAAAACGCATTAACATGGGCCTGATGAAAAAAGAGGCCTTTGACTTAAAAAACCTGGCGGAAAGAGAAGTGGTTTACAAAAAGTCCTTTACCTGCAAGGGAGGCAAGGAAAAATGCGACCGAAGGTGCGAGATTTCCGTTATCGAGCTTGAGGGGAAGAAATATCCTTTCGGAGGTGCGTGCAACCGTTATTACAATCTGCGCTATAATATCGAATATGACATAAATGAACTTGATCTTGTCAAAAAACGCGAACACCTCATGTTTGAAAAATACGCTTCAAACGGGAATGCCATCCCGGAGCCGCTGGGCAGGGTGGGCATTAACAAGAGCTTTCTGACAAATACTTATTATCCCCTTTATTCCAATTTTTTTGCGGGCATCGGTTATAAGACCGTTCTGTCGCAGGAGCCCAATGCCGAAGGCATTGACATGAGAAACGCGGCCTTCTGCTTTCCTGCCGAACTGTCGCACGGCTATTTTTATTCCTTGATAAATGATACTGATCCCCCGGATTTCCTCTTTCTGCCCCATGTAAAAGCAATAACCGTGGAAAACGGGCTTGCCGAGGCACAGGTATGCCCCATTGTACAGGCGGAACCATATTATTTATCCACTACCTTCAGGAGCCGCCTTGATGAATTAAAAGAAAAGGGAACCAGGCTTTTGTTTCCCTTTATGGACCTGACCCTCAGCCTGGACGATGCAAGGAAACCTCTTGTTGAATGCGCCCTTGAGATGGGGGTTGATAAAAATACGGCGGAAAGTGCTTTTGAAGCGGCAAAACAGCGCCAGATAGCCTGTTTTGAAGAAATGAAGGAGATCGGCCGGGGGGCGCTTGAAAAAATTGAATCAGATCCTGATAAAATCGGGGTGGTTATTTTTTCCAGGCCTTATAACGGCATGGTGGAGGAAGCCCACATGGGAATACCCCACAAGCTGGCATCCCGGGGGGTTTATGTAATTCCCATGGATTTTCTCCCGATTGAGCCGGAAGAATCCAAGCCGCACATGTACTGGGGCATGGGCCAGATGATTTTAAAGGCCGCAAGATATGTAAAAAGAAATTCCCAGCTCTTCGGCACCTATATCACCAATTTTTCATGCGGCCCGGATTCTTTTGTGGTGGGTTATTTCAGGGATATTATGGACAGAAAGCCTTCCCTGACCCTGGAGCTCGACAGCCACACCGCAGATGCCGGCATAGAGACCCGCATCGAGGCCTTTCTCGACATAGTGGCTGAATACCGTCAACTGCTGCTTGCAAAAAAACAGCCCCGGGACCGGGAGCCTTTTACCCCTGCGTATACGTTTATGGAAAACGGCACCTCCAAGGTAAAGACCTCAGACGGCCGGGTGCTGCCCCTGACCGATCCCCAGGTCACGTTCCTTATACCATCCATGGGCAGACTTGGAACCGAACTGGTGTCAGCGGCTTTTGAGGCATCCGGCTTTCACGTGGCTCCGCATCCGCCGGCTGACGAAAATGTTCTCAAGCTGGGAAGAGCCCACACTTCGTGCAAGGAATGCCTGCCGCTTATCCTGACATCAGGCACCCTTCTCAATTACGCCTACAATAAAAAGCGGGATGACGAGATTCTTGTCTACTTCATGGCCACGGCTTCAGGGCCCTGCCGTTTCGGCCAGTACTCGGTATTTATGCAGGATCTTGTGCGCCGTCTTGAATTAAGGGATGTGGCAATTTTTTCTCTCACTTCGGAGAAATCCTACTTTGGTCTTGAAAAGCAATTAAACTACTACAAGGCCTGGTGGGCTCTTGTGATTTCAGACCTGATGGAGGACCTGCGTTCCATGCTGCTTGCAAACGCAAAAGATACGGAGCATGCCATGCAGGTTTTCGAATCATGCTGGCAGTCCATTGTTTACGCCATGGTAAACGGGGGTTTCAGGCAGATAATGGATTGCCTGGAGAAAACCGCAGAGAGATTCTCTGCCATACCCATGCACAGGAATCCGGCTGATGTGCCCACCATTCTGATAACCGGCGAAATTTTTGTAAGGCGCGATTCTCTTTCCAGGCAGTATCTTACAGAGCGATTGGCGCAAAAAGGCTTTGCCGTGATATGTTCCCCGGTATCTGAATGGATCAGGTATACGGATTACTGCATCGAGACAGACCCTGAAAAATGGTCAGAGATGTCTTTGGGCCAGCGCCTTAAGTTCAAGCTGAGAAAAATTTTCCTGGACAAATACGAAAAACGTATAGCAGGAACTCTTGCAAAATCCGGTCTTGCCCACAATACATCCTCTGACGTGCGGCCCTTGATTGAAAACGCATCATCCTATATATCACCGCTTCTCGGGGGAGAAGCCATTCTCACCGTGGGTGCAGCCATAACAGAGATAGCCTCAGAGGTATGCGGAGTTGTTGCAATAGGACCGTTTGGCTGCATGCCCAACAGGGTGTCTGAGGCGATTTTAAGTGAAATCATGACCAGGCGGGATAAACTTGGAATCCCGAACAGGGAAGATTATACGGAAGCCGTGCTTTCAGATGTTGAGTCATTACCCTTTCTGGCGATTGAAAGCGACGGCTCCCCCTTTCCCCAGCTAATCGAGGCGAAGCTGGAAGCGTTTTGCCTCCGTGCAAGAAGGCTGCATGACAGAATGCGCACAATAAACTGACCCGCTCAGTCTTTTTTCCCAACCGGCAGCAGGTAAAGTGGTGTTGTTTTTTTGTCCAGCTCCAGTGCGTGGGCAACTCCGGAGTCGTCAAAAGCCCCTATGGTCACCGTAGCCAGATCCAGGCTCACCGTCTGGAGACACAGATTCTGGGCCGCATGTCCGGCCTCCATAACAGCGTACTGCTCTCCCCTTCGGCTGTATTTCCGCGTTGTCCGTTCGAACACTGCGGTTACAACAAACACGGCAGGCGCATGCCTGATTGCAGATTGCCGCAGGCCCGCAGACCAGAGTTCTTTTCGCCTGTCTTCTGAAATTTCGGCTTCAAGCTGGTGGCTGTCCGGCACATACCTGTATATTCCGGGCTCAAGCCCTTCCACACGGCCTGCAGCCACGAAGATTTCCAGCGGGTAGAGCGCACCGGCCGAAGGCGCTGTCCTGAAACCCTGTCTGTCGGTTTTTCCCTGGGCCGCCCACAGAAGCTGGGATATTTCCTCCAGGGAAAGAGGAGCTTCTGCATATGATCTTTGGGATCTTCGTTTTAAAAGCGCCTGTTCAAGGGAGGTTGAGCTGTCGAGTTTGGGTTCGGGAAGATTTATGGTTTCTCCTTCAGATACTTCCATGGCTCCCGCTCCTTTCTCTCCGGATGCTGACGCAGCTATAAGGCCCGCAATGACCAGGGCCGCGATTTTAAAAAAACGTCTTGCCCGCATGTTTTTCTCCGGCTGTGTTTTTGCAGATAAATCTTTTTGGAATTGATTTTGTTTTAATATAATCCTTTAAATTTTTTTGTTCAACCCATCAGGCCCGTCTTGCCACTTTCTGGAAAATCTGCAGACCGCTGGTGGTCCCAGAGGCACAAATTTGATAAATTTTATTCAAAATTGCAGGATATTGTACAATATGCTTGACATATCCCGGATTTTTTATCAAAAAAGGAGGCTGTAACTTTTATCAGGGGCAAGTCTGATTCTCGCAGCTTAAAAAAAGGCAATCTACATGGAGACGGGAATATATATTCTCGCAGAGGCCGGAAACAGCCTTTTTGAGGGCCTGGATCCTGAAAGGCTTTCAACTTCACATCCGGCCTGGGCCGATGACGTAAAACGTTTCGGCCCGTGGTCGGAATCGGTTATACATGAAAAAACCGGCTGTTCAGGGCCGAAAATGGCTGCCTGGCGCTCTGAATCCGCCAACAGAGATTCTGCCTCCCTGATATGCGGCAGGTGTTCGTCCACAATGGACGGTCTGCGTTTTTTAATTGAATTCCTGGACCTTTCGCCCTGGGACTGCCTGATAGCATCGGAGCAGAGAAAGGGCAGGGGACAGAGGGATCGCTCATGGCTTTCACCGCCCGGAAATCTTTATGTATCCTGGTACTGGCCTGATCCCGGAAAAACAGAAGATGCGGCTCCGGGCTGGCAGGCCTTGGCTTCTCTTATGGCAGGATTACTAACTGCTGAAGCCCTTGAATCTTTCGGATTAAAGGTCCGAATCAAATGGCCGAATGATCTTCTTGTAAATGATCGAAAAGTTTGCGGGATTCTGGTTGAAAACCGCGGAGGGCATTTGATTGTGGGTATAGGACTCAATCTTGCCCATGCACCGGGAAAAGAAGGGTTAAGAGATCCCTTTGCCGTACCCGCCGCAAGCCTTAAGGATGCCGGATTTGAAATCACCCCGCTTAAATTCTGGTCAAGGCTTGCTGAAACAGGGCGCAGAAGGTTTTATCAACTGGTCGGCTCGGTTTCCCCGGAAACCTTTGTTGAATTGCTACATGGCCGGCTTGCCTGGAAAGGCGAACAAGTAACAATCCGAAAAAGCCCGGATGAGGCTTATACTGCAGAAATCCTGGGCCTGTCCCCGGACGGGGGGCTTGTGATTACCAGGGAGAAAGGCACTGAGACCATCTACACCGGCAGTATACTGCCGGTTGAAGCTTAAGGGATACAGGTTTTAAAAAACATAAAGTAATACATTAACTTTTGATTTAAAATATTTAAAAATAAAGAAAATATGAGAGTGGTATTTTATGGGCAGTCATAAAGACAAACCAAGAGGAAAAAGTTTTGAACAGGTGCAGGCTGAAATAGAGGGAAAGCCAATCCTGATTGCCAACCGCGGTATACCAGCCCGGAGGATAAGCCGGTCAATATCAGAGCAGCTTGAGGCTGTTGCGATAATGACTGCAACAGACGTGGACAAGACATCCCCGTCCACCCTGGGCGCACATGAACTTCTTCTGCTCGGAGCCGATCCCAATGCCTATCTGGATCTTGACAGGATTGTACACAGGGCCAGGGAAAGGGGTGTCATAGGAATACATCCCGGATGGGGTTTCGGTGCCGAAGACGAGACGTTTCCCGCAAAATGCGAGCAGGCCGGCATAACCTTTATAGGCCCGCCCGCCGAAGCCATGAGGATCCTTGGAAACAAGGTTGCTGTAAGGCGCCTTGCAAGGGAGCATAATATCCCGGTTGTACCCGGCTCTGACGAGGCGGTGAGCGTTTCAGAGGCAAGAAAAATTGCAGCCGGCATAGGCTTTCCCATAATGATCAAGGCCGAAGGCGGGGGCGGGGGCCGCGGAATCTACGAGGTTTATTCCGAAAATCAGCTTGAGTCCTCCTTTCACAAGGCCTCTGTTCTGGCCGAGGCTTCTTTCGGCAACCCAAGGGTCTATGTTGAAAAATACCTGTCCAGGGTCCGCCATATAGAAATCCAGGTGATTGCGGACCATTACGGAAATGTTTTTGCTTTTGATGAACGCGACTGCACTGTGCAGCGAAATCACCAGAAGCTGGTTGAAATAACCCCCTCCCCGTGGCCGCTTATGACAGAAGAGCTGAGACAAAGGCTCAAAGATTACTCGGCGCGGCTTATAAGCGCAGTCGGCTACTATTCTCTTGCCACGGTTGAGTTTCTCGTGGATGAAAACGCAAACCCCTACCTTATAGAGGTAAACACGCGCCTCCAGGTGGAGCACGGTATAACCGAATGCCGCTACGGAATAGACCTGGTCGAAGAGCAGACAGCCGTGGCTTTTGGCGCGGCACTCAGATTTTCGGAGGAAAAAACAGTTCCGTTTTTACAATCCATGCAGTGCAGGATAAACTGCGAGGATCCCCAGGACGCATTCGCCCCCAATTCAGGTTTGATAACAAGGTATGTATCGCCCGGGGGCCAGGGGGTGAGAGTTGATTCCTGCGTGACCGAGGGATACGAGTTTCCTTCCCAGTACGATTCCGCAGCCGCACTTCTTATAACATACGGAAACACGTGGCCAAAGACGGCGAAGCTTATGCAGCGGGCCCTGCGCGAATACATGATAAGTGGGGTGAAGACCACTATTCCGTTTCACAGGCAGATAGTAAAGCATCCGGTTTTTGTATCAGGAAAATATGATACAAGATTTATAGATAACCATCCTGAACTGATGTTCTATTCAGACATAGAGCCCGAAGCCCTGAGAATATCAAGGCTTGTTGCCGAAATATCAGCCATGGGATATAACCCTTATGTAGAGCTTGATGCCTACAGAACCCGCAGTGACAGCCGGGTGGGTCGCCTTGAAGTTGTGCTTCCGGGAACAGGGGGTGATAATTCCGACCGGGTTTTCAAGTATCCCAGGGGAGACAGAAAGGCGGCCCTGGAACTATTGCGAGACACCAGACAACAGGGGGTTGTGCATTTTACTGACACCACGACCAGGGACATAACCCAGTCAAACAGCGGAAACCGATTCCGCCTGGCGGAAGACCGTCTCATAGGGCCCTATCTTGACAAGTGCGGATTTTTTTCCCTCGAAAACGGCGGAGGAGCTCATTTTCACGTGGCCATGCTGGCAAACATGACCTATCCGTTTACAGAAGCCGCAGAATGGAATGAGTTCGCGCCGGAAACAATGAAACAGATCCTTATCCGCTCCACAAATGTGCTTGGCTACAAACCCCAGCCAAGATCCCTGATGGAAAGAACCGGCGAAATGATCTGTGCCCATTATGATATTATACGTTGTTTTGATTTTTTAAACCACGTTGAAAATATGCGCCCGTTTGCGGAAATCGTGCTTAGTGGAAACGACTGCATATTTGAGCCCGCAATTTCACTGTCTTATGCACCGGGATTTACGGTTGAGCATTACATGAAAGTCACGGAAGAAATCCTTGATATGACTGCCAAAGTTGCGGGGGTAAGCGCAAAGAAAGCGGCCGGAATGATTATTCTCGGCTTAAAGGATATGGCAGGTGTATGTCCCCCCGCCTTTATACGCGAACTTGTGGCGCAAATAAGAAAACAATACCCGGGTCTTGTTCTTCATTATCACCGTCACTATACTGACGGCCTTTTTGTGCCGGCTGTGGGCGCTGCTGCAGGGGCGGGAGCACATATTGTGGATACCGCCATAGGCGCCTCTGTGCGCTGGTACGGACAGGGCGAAGTCATGTCAACAGCTGCGTTCATAGAAGATGAACAAGGGCTTTCAACCAGGCTGGACCGGGACATGATACGCAGGTGCGGCTTTGTCTTAAAACAGATAATGCCTTATTACGATAAATACTGTTCTCCTTATTTCAAGGGTATCGACTATGACGTGGTTGAGCACGGAATGCCCGGCGGGGCGACCTCGTCTTCCCAGGAAGGGGCAATGAAGCAGGGATATATAAAGCTTTTGCCCCATATGCTCCGGTTTCTGGCAGAAACCCGAAAAATCGTTCGTTATCACGATGTCACCCCCGGCTCCCAGATTACATGGAACACTGCTTTTCTTGCTGTCACAGGGGCATACAAGCGCGGTGGGGAGCCTTATGTGCGCCATATGCTCGAAGTTGCCGAAGCGGCTGCATCACTTCCTGAAAACGAGCTTTCAGAGCAGATGAAAAAGGATCGTCTGGAGATTTACCGGGACAGCAATGACGCGTTCAGGGATCTGCTTCTTGGCAGGTACGGGCGGCTGCCCCAGGGTTTCCCGCCTGATTGGGTATATCAGAGCGCATTTGGAAAGGACTGTAAATGGGCTATGGAAAACCGCACACAGGAATCGCCCTTAAACAGTCTTAAAGAGGTGGATACGGAATCAGAGGCCCTTGCCCTTAGAAACAGCATAAAGCGGATGCCCACCGAGGAAGAAGTGGTGCTTTATCTTAACCATCCTGGCGATGCGTTAAAAACCATAGAATTTCAGAGAAAATTTGCAGACCCCAACCTGCTGCCGTTAGACGTCTGGTTTGAGGGCCTGGAACCGCAGCAGGAGCTTGAGTTTACCGACAGCCAGGAAAAGCCCCACAAAATGATGATCCTTGACATTTCCAAGCCGAGAAAAAGCGGCATCAGCATAGTACGATACCTTCTGGATTCTGAAATTATTACCACCGAGGTCCAGGTGCAGGCACCTCAAGGGGCCGGAGGCGAGGCCATGGAAATGGCAGATTCCTCCAACCCGTATCACGTGGCATCACCGAGCAACGGTGATCTGTGGGTGGTGTATGCCGTACCAGGCGCGGTCGTAAAAAAGGGCGAAGAAGTGTTTAATCTTTCCATTATGAAGCAGGAAAAGGCGGTGACCGCACCTGCTGACGGTATAGTAAAGAGGGTTTTAAAGACCGCAGATTATACAGAAGACAAGAAAATGGTGCCTGTGCGCGAAGGTGAACTGATAGTGGAGCTTGCACCTGTTCCGGCCTTCTGCCCCGCCTGTGATGCACCTGTGCCTGATGAGGAATTTGTGTTCTGTCCCTATTGCGGCGGCCGGGTAAACGAGGAAAAACAGACCGGGAAGAAAGGCTAGGAGGCCGGACGAAAAGCACCCGGCCAGTTTTTAAGATCCGCTTTGTGGCCGAGAGCCGAGGTTTTGCAAATGGCCCGGGCAAGATCCATAAGGGCCGTCTGTCTGCCGCAGGAAGCGTCAACTGAAAAGGCTGTATGCGGGTGCTCTGAGAGGATACTTTTTATAAGTCCGGTTAAAACAGCTTTTGGGCCGACTTCAACAAATGTGCGCACCCCTGCTTTATACATGTTTGTTATTTCATCAATGAAATTTACAGGCTGAACAAGATGGCCGCCCAGCAGATCACGGGCCTTTTCTGCATCACCGGGATAGGGCAGGGCGGTGGTGTTTGAGTACACCGGGATTCTGCCGGGATAAAAAGGCGTATCCATTACGATTTTTTTAAACGGTTCAGCCGCATCCGTTACAAGCCTGGAATGAAAAGCCGCAGACACAGGGACTCTGGCTGATATTATACGGTGCTTGAGGCAGATTTTCTGCATTTTTTCAATCTCATCCAGGGGGCCTGAAACCACGCTCTGGTTCGGGCTGTTCCTGTTTGCAAGCACCACGTCGACTCCGTGGTTCTCAATTATGTGCTCTATAGTTTTGGCAGGGGCCTTTACAGCAAGCATGCCGCCGCTGTCCTGCGAATTTTTCCCTGCGGCTGCCATAAGTCTTCCGCGTTTTACTGCAAGTTTCATGAAGTCTTCTTCCCGGATTCGTTTTGCCGCGCACAGGGCCGAAAGTTCCCCGAAACTGTGTCCGCATGCTGCATCTGCAGATATGCCGTGTTTTTTTAAAATATTCAGCATTATCAGACTGACCGTGCCTATGGCTGGCTGGGCGATGTCTGTCTGCTGAAGGGCTGAAGTTTCTTCATCTGAAGGTTTTGCCGGGGCCTCCCTCCGGGGATACATGCGGGAGGTCAGGGAAGGATTACCTGAAAATGCCTGTTCTGCTATTTCTGCAAGCCTTTTTGTTTCTTCAGAGACGTTTTCCAGCCCAAAACCCATATAAGGGTACTGGCTGCCCTGGCCGGGAAACACGAACCCGAGTCCGCCTTCAGGGGGGTGTTTTCCGAAAAAAATGCCGGGTGGGGGGAGCTGATTTTCCTGGTGCGGGTTTTCAAGGAAACCCAGGGCATTATCCAGAAGCCCGGGGAGTTTTGCCGGCTCTTGTGCTGCGGTAAGCAGCCGGAAACAGGCGCTTGAATCAAATTCACTCCTGGTTTTTTCGCCAAGAACGGAAATGTCGGAACCCGCAGCAATATCGGCGGCCGCGGACTTTATTTTAGTCTGAAGCACGGATATCCGTTCTGCACAGAAAGCCAGTATTTCAACCCGATTTTTTTCGGTATTCACAAAAAACCCCCGCAGCCCTGACTTTTTTCCTTGATGAGGGCCGGCCTTATGTTTTTTCCGCCCGGCTTATAAACTCCCTGATCCGTCTGAAATAGCCGTGACCTGCCACAAACATTATGGTGTTGTGATCTGCTCCTGAAACAATCTCCATGTCTTTTAGCGCCGATGGGCAGGCATGGTAAAGGGTTTTTCCGTGATCCAGGGGTATAATATGATCATGTTCTGCGTGCATGACCAGCACAGGCCCTGTATAGTGCTTTATTTTTTCAGCATTTGAAAAAACCGATGATTCGTCTATCCCCAATGATTCGACATCCATGCCCAGCCTCGCAAGCAGGGAGGCCGAGCTTGAAAATCCGCTTTCAATTATAAGGCCCGAAACATCGCCCGGCCTTTTGTATGCAATTTCCATCGCAGGAGCGCTTCCCAGGGAGCGGCCCATAAGCCACAAAGAGCCTGTTCTGCCATTGTGCTCTTTTTGTTTTAAGATTTCATCGAGCACAAGGTGGGCGTCTGAAAGCATTGTACCAACAGTGGGTGATCCCGTGCTTTTGCCATAACCCCGGTAGTCTGTCACGATAAGGTTTAGCCCGTAATCGTTGTAAACAGGTCCCAGCGGGTCATAGTCTGCGGCTATTTCGCCGTTTCCGTGAAAAAACAGGATGTGGGGGCTGCCGGGATCGGCTTTGTAAAAACGGCAGCTCAGATTCTCTCCGTCCGGCGTCTGAACTTCTATGTCTTCGGCGCCTTCGGGCGGCCCGGCAGAAGGCGCTGACCTGGGATGAAAAAGGATGCTCAGGATTTCCGGTCTGTCAAGAATGGATGCGCTTTTGTCGTTCATGGTCGCCTCTTTGTCTGTCCTAAACTCAGTTTAGGTCTGTGGAACTTCTTTTAGTCAAACTATGATGCTCTCGTAAAAAGTCTGATTTTAGATGGCGCCGGAAAAAGTTCAAGATCAAGGCTTGCGCAATTTTGAAGAATGCAGCGTACTTAGCCGTACGTGAAATTCTGAAAAATTGCGCGTAACGCAGATATTGGACTTTTTA
>JBKHFD010000038.1:0-16721 GCA_046540355.1 Desulfobacterales bacterium | reverse complement strand
AAAATAATTTCAATAAGGAGACAACCATGAATGTTCCTCTTAAACCGGTGGATCGGGTGGAAATTCTGAGTCTCCAGGACAACTACATTGATATCCTTGCCCGGGACAATTCTGACATTATATCCCGGACGGTACCGCCGAAAGGAAACGAGGTAAAAAACAGCATTCTTGCAGAACACGGGTTCTCTGCATTCATAAAAACAAATGCTGGCGACGAAAAAAGAACCCTGCTGTTTGATTTCGTGTTCTCAGAGCACGGAGCTGCATTTAACGCAAAAACACTGGGAGTGGACGTGAGTCGGGTGGAAATCATGGCTTTATCCCACGGGCATCTCCACCATGTGGGCGGTATCAGGAAACTCTCGGAAATGACAGGGAAACTTGGAATCCAGCTTGTGGTCCACCCCGAAGTTTTCCGCGCCCCGCGCTACATGAAAATTACCGAGGATTTCAAGATATTTTTCCCGCCTTTTACGAGGCAGAATGCCGAAGACGCAGGGGGCACCCTCGTTGAAACAAAAGAGCCTTGTCCCATGCTCGAGGACCAGGCCCTGTTTCTCTCTGAAATTGAACGGACAACGGAATTTGAAAAAGGCGCGCCCTCGCTATGGTATGAAAAAGACGGCAAGCCGCTTCAGGACACGTTTGAGGATGACTCGGGGCTGGCATTTGTGATCAAAGACAAGGGACTGGTTGTTATCAGCGGGTGTGCTTATGCCGGTATTGTCGACACTGTGCGATATGCAAAAAAATCACCGGCGTTGACAGTGTTTATGCGGTAATGGGAGGATTACATCTATCAGGCCCGGATCAGGCCCCTGTAATTAAACCGACCATAGAAGCTATGCTTGAAATAGATCCGGCATGGATTGTGCCGACCCATTGTACAGGAAGGGATGCAGCGCTCAAAATTGAAGAGGCCTTCAGCGACCGCTTTATCCTGAACATGGCAGGCACCAAGCTGACTTTTGCCTCTGACTAGTAAAAAATACTTTTATTTTTCCGCAGCCGCCGGTATTAAAGGCATTCAAACAGGCAGCCGCAGAAAAAATAAAAACAGGGGCGAAAACTCATTGGTTAAGTTTTGATGTAAGCGGAGAAAACCCGGGGATGCTGAATTCTTCAGTGGCATCTGTCCAGGTGACTTCCACTTCCATGCCGCAGTAAACCCCGCCTGGATCGCATCCTGTTATATTGGCCATCATGCGGGGGCCTTCCTCGAGTTCCACTATTGCAACAACATATGGCAGTTCATCTTCAAACCCGGAATGAAATGCAGTGTGATATACTGCAAAAGTATATACCTTGCCCTTCCCTTTGCAAGCCACCCATCGGGTGTTATTTGAATGGCAGCCGGGACACAGAAATGCAGGGGGCCAGCGCAAAACTCCACAATCCGTACATTTCTGGATTTTTAAAACATGTTCCCGGCATGCCTCCCAGAAAGGCCGGTTATCGGAATTTATCCGGGGCAAGGGTTTTGTATATCCCATTATTCTAAATCCTCCTTAAAATATAGCAGGCATGGGTTTGGAGAATAGCACCGTTGTCGCTGCACAGGACAGTCTCCGGTTTTTTGGTTCCGGTTTCAGGGCCGAGCTGTCTGGCGCCGCACCTGCCCATAAGCTGCATAACCCCCTCTGTAAGAGGGGTAAGTCCCATATGATAGGCTTCCGAGAGCTGACCGCCCGATGTATTGACTGGCATGCGGCCCCCCGGTGCTGTGGTACCGCCTGAGAACCAATCCCTGCCCTCGCCCGGCCCGAAGAATCCGTAATCCTGAAGAGTTATTTCCACGGTATAGGTGAAACAGTCGTATATCTGGCAGGCATCAATGTCCTGCTTTTCAATCCCGGCCATGGAAAATGCTTTTTCACCCGCCTGTTTTGCCCCCGTACCTCCGGCCAGGTGCTCGGCGTTTGGAAGGTCTGAACACGGGTTGTGCTGCCCCATGCCCATAATGGAAACCACGGGGTGCTTAAGATCTCTTGCTCTTTCCACAGTCGTTATAATGCAAGCCCTTCCCCCGTCTGTCATGAGGCAGTTGTCATAAACCCTGAAAGGCTCAATCATCCAGGAGGCGGACAAATAATCCTCATGATTCAGCGTGCGTTCATGCATTACCGCTCTTGGGTTTAAATTTGCCCATGCCCGTTGATCCACGGCTATGTGCTTCCAGGTCTCAGGGCCGGTGTCAAATTCATGCATCCCCCGTCTGGCTGCAAGGGCATAGCCGCCTGTTGCTCCAAAATGACCGTACACAGCGTCATCTCCGGAAATTTCGGCAAGCATGCGCCGCATGCTGTCGCCCGAACGGGCACTGTGGCCGTATGAAAGAAGAACATAATTGCATAATCCCGATTCAAGCGCGCCAACTGCGTGCTCCAAATGACTGCGCGATCAGTTGGCATCCTGGAAAAGATAGGAAGGAGCAATCCCGAGATGCTGGGATACAAGATAAGGGGTTACATCCTGCTCCCCTGTTGAAGGGGGAAAATGGCGATAGCAGATCAGACCGTCTATATCTGAGGGATTTAAGCCTGAATCCCGAATGGCCTCCGCACATGCTTCAAGATGAAAGCTGAGGCTTGTCCGCCCCGGAATCTTTCCCTGGGGCGTGTATCCCACGCCTGCAACCGCATACTTATCCCTTGTTTTCATTAGACACTCCTCGTTGTTGGCGGACCGGAACCTGAAGGAAAGCTCCGGTCCGCGTTATTTCTATTCCTCCTCAACGTGATACTTGAAGGAAAGCTTGACAACCGCCCGGAACAACACCACTTTGCCTCCTTCAATCTTTACGTCAAGATCTTTTACCTCTGCAACCCGGGTATCCCGCAGAGATTTGGAGGCGGTTTCAACCGCCTTTGCTACTGCATCCTCCCATGATGTCTTGCTTGTACCCACCAGCTCGATAAATTTGTAAACACTTTCACTCATGGCAGTCCTCCTCTTGGTTGATATTTTTATTTACATAACCTTTGTTTATTATAAGAAACAAAGATATGCTTGTCCAACCCATTTTATATTTCAAAGCGTTCCCCAAGCCATTGCCCGGAATGACCCGGATTTCAATCCCCTTGCATTTGCCCTGCAAGTGATTATTATGTAGCCATCAAAGCGCGGAAAAAATAATATCTTAAGCAACTGTGAGGCATTATGGAATCAAAAAATATGACAATCCCGAATCCGCAGGAAATTGAAAAAGAAATTTCAGATTTTCTGTCAAAAAAATACGGAAACCAGGTAAAGGTGGTCTCTCCCATTGTTATGCCCGAAAACGAGGCCACCGGAAATGACGGCCGGGAGGAGCGCGAAAACAGAAAAGTCAATTTTGACCTGAAACCAGAGGAGTTGATCGCCTACCTGGATCAGTACGTTATACGGCAGGAGGAGGCAAAACGCATCCTTGCAACCAAAATATGTACACATTTCAACAGAATCCAGCACCAGGAACGCACCGGCGGCAAAGACGAATTTGAAGGCCGCATAAAAAACAATATCATAATGATCGGCCCCACAGGCGTGGGAAAGACCTATATGATTAAACTTATCGCCAAGAAAATCGGGGTTCCTTTTGTCAAGGCGGATGCCACAAAATTCAGTGAAACCGGATACGTTGGCGGGGATGTTGAAGATATGGTTCGCGACCTGGTGCGCGAAAGCGACAATGATATTGAACTTGCCCAGTACGGAATCGTCTACATAGACGAAATAGACAAGATAGCGGCCAGCAAGAATCATCACGGTGCGGATGTTTCCCGTTCAGGAGTACAAAGAGCCCTGTTAAAACCGATGGAGGAAACCGAAGTTGAGATGAAGTCTCAAAATGATCCCATCTCCATGATCCAGGAAGTTGAACAGTTCCGCAAAACAGGAAAGCGCGAAAAACGCTCCATAAACACCAGAAACATACTATTTATAGTAAGCGGTGCTTTTTCAGAATTACCGGAAATAATAAAGGAACGCACCACTGATCAGGCTATCGGCTTTGGTGCCAAATTAAATGACAACCGGGATGAAACATTCACTATGCAGCAGGTAATGGCTGAAGACCTTGTTGAATACGGCTTTGAATCAGAATTCATAGGCAGGCTTCCGGTACGTTCAGTATTTGAAAGGCTTTCCAGGCAGGATCTTTTTGAAATACTTAAAAATCCAAATAATCCGATTATCCTTTCCAAACGGCTCGACTTTGCAACCTACGGAATTGATGTGAGGTTCTCCGATGATGCGTTGGAACTCCTTGCAGAAAGAGCTTATAACGAAAACACCGGAGCCCGGGGGCTGGTAAGCGTTATTGAACAGGCCCTGATTCCATTTGAAACCCGCCTGCCGTCGATGAATATAAAACGTCTCCCGGTAAATGCCGAAATAATAACGAATCCGCAGAAAGCCATTGATAAATGGATCCCCGGCGAAGACAATGCAGGCAGGGAGGAAGAATTTGCGCGCATAAAAGAGGAAAACCGCGGGCATCTCATTGACTATATTACCGCAAACCGCACAAAACTTTCAGAGCAGTACGGGCTTCCGCTTTCAAAATACCGCATTGAAAGGATTGCCGATTACTACTGGTCCAACGTGGTTGAAATAGGAACGGCAATTTCGAGAATCAAGGCCCATTACGATATGATAAAGAAAATAGAGATCAATTTCTACAACAAGCATGACCTTAATCTGGTGCTCGAGGAGGATGCAATTGATTTCATATCAGAACAGCTTGCAAATCAATCATTGAATATTGATCAGATATATCGTAAGATCGCCGACGATTTTGAATACGGACTAAAGCTGATAAGGGATAAAACCGGCAAGAACCGTTTCTTCATATCAGAATACGCGTTGAAGCAGCCGGAAGCTTTCCTGGAAAACCTTATAAAAACAGAATTCGCCAAGCACAACATCTCGCCGGATTTAGCTGAAGATCAGGAGCGGGGCTATTTATACGAGGATTAAATGATCGGAGTTTCTAAACTTTACTGCAAAACAGTGGAACCATCAGACGCACTGCGCTACGGCAGGAACTCGGGGCAGATGCCTTCGCATCTGCTCCAGTTCTCAGAAGACAAGCTGCCTGTTGTGGTATGGAATATTACGCGGCGGTGCAACCTTAAATGCATTCACTGTTACGCGCACGCAAAAGCAGGAAAGCAGGACAACGAGCTTTCCACTAAAGAAGGAAAAACACTGATCGATGATCTTGCCCGGATGGGCGTCCCGGTTCTCCTGTTTTCAGGCGGAGAGCCTCTTATGAGGGATGACCTGCCCGAACTGGCTGAATACACGGTTAAAAAGGGTATCAGGGCAGTGATTTCAACCAACGGAACTCTTATAGACACTGAAACCGCAAAGGTCTTAAAGGATATAGGCCTTTCCTATGTAGGCATAAGCATAGACGGCAAACAACAGGTAAATGACGAGTTCCGGGGAGTTGACGGCGCATTTGATATGGCCATGAAGGGCATTGAAAACTGCAGCGCCGCCGGAATAAAAGTAGGCCTGCGTTTTACAATTAACCGCTTTAATGCCGACGAAATTCCCGGCTTATTCGACCTGCTGGAAGAAAAGGAAGTTCCCAGAATTTGTTTTTATCATCTTGTATATGCAGGCCGGGGCTCAGGCCTTATAAACGATGACGTCTCCCACGAAGAAACCCGCAGAATTGTCGACCTTATAATGGATCGCACCAGGGATCTCCACGACAGGGGCAAACCTAAAGAGGTCCTCACGGTTGATAATCACGCGGACGGGCCCTATATCTATCTCCGTCTGAAGCAGGAAGATCCGCAGCGGGCAGAAGAAGTGCTTGAACTTTTAAAAATGAATGAAGGCAACAGCTCCGGCCGGGGCATAGGATGTGTAAGCTGGGACGGTGAAGTTCATCCGGACCAATTCTGGCGGCATTACAGCTTCGGAAACGTCCGCAGCCGCCCTTTTTCGGAAATATGGACCGACACCTCTGCAGACCCGCTCCTTGCCAGGCTAAAGGACAAGAAAAAATACGTAAAAGGACGCTGCTCAAAATGCAGGTGGCTCGATATTTGCGGCGGCAATTTCAGGGTCCGCGCCGAAGCTGTTACAGGAGACCTTTGGGCTCCTGACCCCGCCTGCTATTTAACCGATGAAGAAATAAACTGACATCCTGTTTTTAAACCCAAAGCAAATGAGGACACAATTATGCAGTTTCCGGACTATCGCCCCAGGCGCCTGAGGCAGAGTGAGGCATTTAGGCGGATGATCCGGGAGACCCGGCTTACCACGGATAATCTGATCATGCCGCTGTTTGCGGTTTTCGGCAAAGACGTAAGGGAACCCATAGCCTCGATGCCCGGCCAGTATCATCTTTCAGTGGAAAATGCGGCAAAAGCCGCCAGAGAGGCTGCAGACCTTGGTATCCCGGCGATTATGCTTTTCGGCCTTCCTGAAAAGAAAGATTCCCTGGGCACAATGGCATATGCCAAAGACGGCATAGTTCAGAGGGCTATAAAGGAAGTTAAAAGCAAATGCCCTGATATAGTGGTAATTACCGACGTATGTCTTTGCCAGTATACTGACCACGGTCACTGCGGAATGGTTGAAAACGGTATAATTGACAATGACGGGAGCCTGGATCTGCTTGCGCGCACCGCGCTATCCCACGCAGAGGCAGGAGCTGACATGGTGGCACCTTCCGACATGATGGATGGACGCGTGGGATTTATACGGGAAATGCTGGATGAAAATAATTATACAAATCTTCCTATCATGTCCTATGCTGCAAAGTACTGTTCCGCCTTTTACGGTCCGTTCAGGGAGGCTGCCGCATCTTCACCGCAGTTCGGCGACAGGCGCACCTACCAGATGGATCCCGCCAATTCGCTGGAAGCTGTGCGCGAAGCAAGTCTTGATATTACCGAGGGTGCAGACATAATCATGGTCAAGCCCGCCCTGCCCTATCTTGATATAATAAGCCGCATACGAGAGGAGATTGATCTCCCGGTTGCGGCCTATAATGTCAGCGGCGAATACGCAATGATAATGGCCGCGGACAAGATGGGATGGCTTGACGGAACAGCGGCTTCCATGGAGGCACTAACAGCAATCAAACGGGCAGGGGCGGAAACGATTCTTACCTATTTCGCCATGGAAGCTGCACGGAATTTAAATTCCGTATAGATATATGGATAAGAGGTTATTGTGAATAACCGGGATAACCGTGAAAATGAAAACCAGGAGCCGTCGGAACAACCCGGCGGACCCGGCACATTGCGCCTTGTTGCCTGGGAGATAACACGCAACTGCAATCTTTCATGCATTCACTGCAGGGCTGCCGCCACATGCGGCCCATATACAGGAGAACTTGACACAAAGGCTTCATTCAGACTTCTGGAGCAGATATCCGAAGTCGGACGACCTATCGTAATTCTTACCGGAGGAGAACCGCTTCTAAGAGAGGACATATTCGATATAGCGGCTTACGGGACAAAGCTGGGGCTTCGCATGGTAATGGCCCCGAACGGGACCCTTATTACCGGGAAAACCGCCAAACAGATGGCTGACTCCGGGATACAGCGCATAAGTGTCAGCCTGGACGGGTCATCCGCGGAAAGCCACGACGGATTCCGGGGGGTTTCCGGCGCCTTTGATTCCGCAATTTCGGGAATTGAAACAGCAAAGGCCGCGGGTATCGAGTTTCAGGTCAATACCACGATTACCAGGAACAACAAAGATGAAATCCCCAAAATTCTCGCCCTTGCCGAAAATCTTGGTGCGGCAGCCCTTCACATATTCCTGCTTGTGCCCACCGGCAGGGGAAAATATATAATAGATCAGAGCATAACAGCCCGGCAATATGAAGAAACCCTTAACTGGTTTTATGATCAGAAGAAAAATACAAGCCTCCAGTTAAAAGCCACCTGCGCTCCCCACTATTACAGGATCCTGCGCCAGCGTGCCAGGGCAGAGGGCAAAAGCGTATCAGTGCAAACCCACGGACTGGATGCGGTAACCAGGGGATGTCTTGGAGGTACCGGTTTCTGTTTTGTTTCCCACAGGGGAATTGTTCAGCCGTGCGGTTTTCTGGATTTAAACTGCGGGGATGTAACCGAGTCCTCTTTTGCTGATATCTGGCAAAACTCGGAAATCTTTGAATCCCTCAGGGATTTTGACAGGCTTAAGGGCAAATGCGGAATCTGCGAATACAAGCGCGTCTGCGGAGGATGCAGGGCCAGAGCCTATGAGGCAACCGGGGACTGGCTGGCAGAAGAGCCTTTGTGCACATATCAGCCAGGTAAAAAGCAGCAGGCAGGAGCGGAACAAGAATCTTAAAAACCCTCTATCCCGCAGCCGTTAAAAGGAGGGCCCCTTATGGACATCAGGCAGATCCACATTCCGAAAATGGATAATTTCAGCTATATCCTTGCCGATCCTGCAACAAGGACCTGCGCGGTAACAGATCCGGCATTTGATCCGCAAAAAATCCTGCAGGAGGCAAAAACAAGAGGCTACAGCATCACCCACGTTATAAATACCCATGCACACATGGACCACACCTCGGGCAATTCGGAAATTATAGGAGCCACCGGGGCCAGCCTTTACATTCACAAGGATGATGCGCTTCAACTTAAAAAACTGCTCTCAAAAGCCGTATCCAGGGTTATGGGCGGCAGGGGTTCACCGGATCCCGACTGTATTCTGTCAGACGGAGACACAATAAGAATCGGTGAAACCGAACTTCGCGTCATTCATACTCCCGGCCACACCCCGGGCTCCATATGCATATATGTTCCGGGCCACGTTTTTACCGGTGATACCCTTTTTGTGGAAGCCGTCGGCCGCACCGACCTTCCGGGAGGATCCTTTGATCAGCTCATGGACTCCATAAACAACAGGCTTTATTGCCTGCCTGATGACACCATTGTATGGCCGGGCCATGATTACGGCCCCGCCCCGTCATCAACAATCGGAGAAGAAAAACAAAACAATCCCTTTACCTTATAATGAAGCCCTCCGAATTTACAATCCGCCAGGCGGCGGGCCAGCGCATTATGGCCGGTTTTTACGGCACAAATTTAAACCGGGATTTAAAACACCTGATTGACACCATCCTTGTGGGCGGCATCATTCTCTTTTCCCGCAATATAGAAGACAGGGAACAGGTGCGCCGCCTGTGCAGGGACGCCCAGGTTTATGCAAAATCATGCAATCAACCCAAACTCTTTATTGCAGTGGATCAGGAGGGGGGAAGCGTTGTAAGGCTGAAGGCCCCGGATTTTTTCGAACCCCCGGCCGCCAGCCAAATCCGGGATACGCCAAGTGCCGGCAAATATGCTGAAGTTACGGCTTCGGAATTAAATTCCCTGGGCATTAACATGAACATGGCGCCTGTGATGGACGTGGCCTCCCCCTGCGAAACAAGTGTAATGGCGGAAAGATCCTTTTCCGGCGACCCCCTGCGGGTTGCCGAAGCCGGGGGGGCAGTAATAGACGCTCTTCAGAAAAATAATATTATGGCCGTGGCAAAGCATTTTCCTGGCATCGGCCGCACCACTCTCGATTCTCACCTGGATCTTCCGGAGCTTGAGATTTCACTGGCACGGCTTGAAGAATGCGATCTGGTGCCGTTTTATACGGCTGTAAGGCATAAAACAGCCGGAATAATGCTTTCCCATGTCCGCTACCCCGGGCTTGACCGTGTGTGGCCTGCAAGCCTTTCCGCTCTGATTGCCGGGGACCTGCTGCGCGAACGCATGGGATATCAGGGACTGACAATCACGGATGATCTGGAAATGGGCGCAATTGGCGAGCATTTCGATATGCAAACCGCAATCTGTCAAATAATTGCCGCAGAAATCGATATGGCACTGGTGTGCCACAGCATGGAAAAGATCGAATCCGCATTCAAAACTTTTCTTTCAGAGCCGGCTGATGAGGATGAAACCGCAGGATCCAATGCTTCAATCCTGCGGATTATGAAGACAAAAAACCGTTATCTTTGCTGCTGAAGCTCCTCGAGCGCCTGCTGCTTTTGTTCTTCGTACTCTGACTCGGTGATCAGGCCGTCCTCGTAAAGCCCTTTTAAGTACTCAAGGCGGCTTCTGACCTCCTCCCGTCCATCTTTTTCAGCATCTTCCGGCCTTTTTTCAGGTTCGGCACCGGAGATCTTTTCTTCTTTCTTTTCAGTCCCGGCTGCTTCCGGTTCGACTGTCTTTTCAGTCCGGGCAGAGTCGTCGAAATCCGCCTTTATCCACATCGGAGCTTTTTTACCGTCTTGTATCTCTGCTTTCTGTATATGGGAAATGTCTGCAACAAGTTTTTTTGCAGCATCATTTGTTTCAAGGGGCTCCCTGGAGGCAGTCTGATCCTGCAGCAGCGGTTCTCCGTGAACGTCCGTTCTTTGGTTTATCCAGGAAAAGGCGATGTTGAGCTTCTTATTCTCATCGAGAAAAATGACGCCTTCTGTTATACGCCTCTTTTTCAGCAGGGTGTCGGTGGTGTAGTGAAGCGAGGCGAAATACACCCTGCTGTCAGAATCAGCCCTTTTTAAGGCTGTTGCCACGGCAGGGGCAAGTTTTTCTGTTTCCTGCTCCTGGAATACAGGCTTTTTCGACCTGCCGGAAAAAATTGACCTCTCGGTATATTCAAGATTCTGAAAAATCCGTTTCAGCAAGGCAGTATCTATGTCTTTGGCAGGATGGCTGTAGTTTTGCTCAACAGTGGCGTCCTTTTCCAGCCGCTTTTGAAGCTTGACTGTAACCCCGTCCTCTTCTGTCACCCCGGTTTCCTGCCAGCCGCCGGAAGCACATCCTCCAAGCATTGCCGCCAGTATTGTCAGGGCTAGAATTTTCTTTTTCATCCCGGCTTCCTTTCTTTAATCGTTAAAAAATCATAGGGGGCGGAAGGGACCGCTCTTGCTATCCTTCCAAAAAACCGTTTCCTGTCATCTCAGATGTCCTGTATATTTCATATGCATCCTCGTCCAGCGGATAGTCCCAGCATCCGTGGCGGTGCAGGATTTTTCCTCCGAAACCGGTCTTAAATCTGTAGAGCCCGTACATGGGATGGGAGGGATCCGGATTCGGGGAAACACCGAAAAGATCGTATTCACGGCACCCGGCCTCGTGAGCCCGCGATATTGCCTCCCATTGAACAGCATAGGATGCCATTAAATTCTTATTTTCAGAAGAAGAGGCGCCGTAAAGATATGTTGCCCTTGAACCGGAAACAGCAGTTATAATGCCTGCCAGAGCCTTGCCGTCTGCTTCTGCAAGCAGGAGGTGCGCTCTTGCAGGAGAATCCACGTCCCGGTTTCTCACTTGGAATACGGATTTAAAATAATCCATGCTGTTTAAACTCATGCCGTGCCTCTTGGCTGTCTGCCGGTAAAGTTCATACCAAACAGGCAGTTCTTCTATGCCTGCCTCCCGCACCCGTACGCCCTTTCTTGCAGACAGTCTGATATTATATCTTGTCTTGGGCCTCATTTGGGCAAGTATCCGGTCACGGTCAGCTTCCACGTCCACCAGCACAGTATCAGGCGGCAGGAGATCAGTGGGAGCTTTTCGAAGGTTCCAGTGCTCGGTGTCAAAATTCATTCTCATTTCCTGGACCCTTGTTTTAGGCACGCCCATCCATTGATTATTCTGCGTGTAACGATCAGGCTCATCCGCCCACGGCGACTGCCAGGGAAGATCGTATCTGATGAAAACACAGTTTTCAGGGAGCCCGGATTTTAATTTTTCAGAAAGGCTTTCCAGCCAGGGGCCCCGGCGTATGCCATCCGGAAGCAGCTCCGGGCCGAAAGGAACGTATGCCATGGATGAATCAGGCCCAATTGAGCGCATTACCACAAGAATATCTCCTGTATAAACCTGCCTTTCCCCGGCTGCAATATCAAAAGCCCTGGCCTGCCTGCCGTGCTGTTTTTTAAGTCTCGCCCAGTAGGCTGTCTGCTGGAGATTGAAACCTGGCTTTACATGCCTGGTTTTTTTTGATGTCAATGAAACGCCGATCATATAAACAGGTCCCGATATTTTTGGAAATTTTAACCTAAATTGCGTTTCAGATTTTTAAAAGCAATTCATTTGAAAGGATAACAACCATTTTTATTTTTAAAATCTGAGACCTTCCGGTGTTTGCTCAATTTAGGTTTAAACACATCTTCTTGTTTTTGCAAAAACGCAGATTTTACAATTAAACAGATTATTCTCCCCAAGTCAACCCCGGCAGCGCCAACACACTTTATTGCAAATAAATTTTTATGATGATATTCTCATAATTAAATTTATCCATACCGGATTTTTAATGAACGGCGTTTAAAAAGTAAACAGGAGGCCTTATATGCCGGAGCTGGACTTTGACGAAAACAGGTGCCTGGCCTGCGAAACCAGGGACTGCCTTACCAGGTGCCAGTACATGGACCTGGATGCTGAAGCAGCGGGCGTGGAGATGGAGAAAATAATCAACGGCGAGGAATCACACGTTCTCCACGAGTGCCGTACCTGCTACGCCTGCGAGGAATACTGCCCCATGGGTAATCACCCGTTCTACCTTATTGTAAAACGCCAGGAGGAGCTTGGCATCGCGCCGCTGCCTGAACCTTTGATCAAACAAGGAATCCAGGTGGGCATACCGTTTCGGGGGGAGCCGGAAATCGAGGGAATAAACGGGCCTGTGCTTAACATGGGGGTATTCAGCCCCCTTTCCAGTCTGGCCCAGGGAAAACTTTTTGACGGTCTGACTCTTATCTCCACTGACCCCAGAAAAATGCACCATTTCTTCTGTCAGCTCATGTACCTGCATTTTGCAAGAATATCTGTAATAAATGAACGGCTTCCCGGAGTAATTGAAACGATCATGGCATACAAACCAACAGAGGTTGTTCATTTCCATGACGAATGCTACGGTACATACACTTCCTATGCCCCGGCCTTCGGCATTGATGTGCCGTTTAAATCCATCCATCTTTTCGAACATCTCTATAACAGGCTAAATGAACTCAAAGATCAGATACAGCCCTTAAATTACAAGGTGGCCTACCAGCGCCCCTGTTCTTCAAGGCTTTCCCCGCACACGCATCAGTTTGTGGACAAAATATTTGATCTTGCGGGCGTGGAGCATGTTTCAAGGCAGTACGAGGACGAAAACGCTCTTTGCTGCGGAAGCACCATTCTTTCTCAGAAAAAGGAAGGCAGCCGCAGGTTCTGCCTGGACCAGCAGAAAAAAAACATTGAGGATATGAAACATGCAGGCGCGCAGTTGTGCATATTCAACTGCCCGGCATGCATGCAGACCATGGGCAAACAGGTTGCTGAACACGGAATAATGCCGATCTGGATGAGTGATCTGTGCAGAATGGCAATCGGCGAAAAACCCGCCTGAGGAGGAATTTTATGGATTCTATATACAGCGCACTTGCCGGAATCGTGGGGGAAGAATACGTATCAGACAAGAAAGAGGAACTTTTTACCTATTCCAAGGACCTGGGCACATCCGAACCCCAATGGCCGGATTACGTGGCAGCCCCGAAAACCACCGAAGAAATAAGCCGGATCATCAAGTATGCAAACGAGCAGAATGTGGCGGTGGTGCCTCTGGGCGGCGGCCTGTCTCTTGCGGGCCTTGCCCTGCCCTTGAAAGGCGGTATTGAACTTGACCTAAAACGCATGGACCGGATCCTGGAGTTAAATGAAAAAAGCAGATACATAGTTGTGGAAGCCGGAATTTCCCACGGAAAGGTCGCGTCATATCTGCACAAGCATGCCCCGCACCTTATGCATTCGGAGCCGGGAGCCCCGCCGGCGGCCACCATAGGCGGCAACCTGGCCATTCACGGCCAGGGGGATCTTGCCCATCCTTACGGATTCAATACAGACATGATAAACGGGATGGAAGTGGTTCTGCCCACGGGCGAAATCTGCAGGTTCGGCTCCTGTGCCCTGGGAAACGACTGGTATACGATGCATCCCTTGCCGGACGTAAACCTGTTCCTTGGATGGAGCGGCAGCACCGGTATTATAACCAAAGTTTCCCTCAGGCTGTTTCCCTGCAAAAAAATCCGGGAACAGGATACTTTTGTGGTGGAAGACGAAGAACTTGTTCCGGAAATCGTTTTCAAACTCACCCATGTGGGCCTTTCTGAAGACATAGTCGTTGTAAGCCAGGAAATTCCTCCTCCCCTTAACCGGCTACATTACATCCTTATAAACATTACAGGCGATTATCGCGAGGAGCTGGAATTCAAGCGTCAGTTCATATTTGACTATGCTCTTTCAAAATACATTCGGGAAGGCTCGGGCGGCATAGGTTCGGCAGGCCAGGATATAGAAAGGCCTGTGGTAAGCAAAACCTCGGACTGGAGAAAAGGCGGCGGATTCGAGTATGTAGGCTCTATAATGCCGATTTCCGCCTACCCGGAAGGTTTCCGACGCGGTGTTGAGATATCGGCCAAACACGGCATCCCTTACACAGTGCTCGGGCGGGTTATCGGAAGCGGCCACAGTATGATGTTTTCCTTTACCTATGCCTTTAACCGCGCAGACGAGGACACAGTCCGCCATGCCCGCCAGGCTCTTCATGAAACAGACGAAGTTGTGCTCGAACTCGGCGGTACCTTGTGGAAACCCGCGGTATTCGGGCAAAAGCTGGTAATGGATCGAATGGATGAAAATACGCTTCAAATTATGAAAAAAGTAAAGAACTTTATGGATCCCAACGGAATCATGAACCCCGGAAACTGGGAGGTGGCCTGATGGCTCAGACACAGTACAAATACATGGATATAATACATCGCTGTTTTCGGTGCGGTTACTGCAAGTTCCCGCAGGACTGGGAGGAGGTTGACAACTGCCCTTCATATGCAAGATACCGTCTTGAAAGCTATTCAAACGGCGGCAGGCTCTGGCTTATCCGGGCCTGGGTTCTCGGGGAGATAGAGTGGTCCGAACACCTTGCGGATATTGTATATTCGTGTGCTGCATGTAAAAACTGCGAGGAAAAATGTCCTTTGTCATTTGCGGGCGAAATCGTAAACATGGTCACAGCCGCCAGAAACATAATGGTGGATCAGGGACAGGTGCCCCCGGGGGTAAAAAAGTTCCTGGAAAACGTCCAGCTCCACGGCAACCCTTACGGTCTGGGGGCTAAAAAAAGGACCCAGTGGACAGAGGGGCTTTCAGTGGAGCCCTATAAGGGACAGGAATATCTGTATTTTGTGGGGAGCGAGGGCAGTTACGACACAAGAGCCCAGTCTGCCGCAAGAGCCCTGGCCCGGATTCTGCAGGATGCGGGTGTTTCCTTCGGGGTCCTGGGAAATGATGAAACAGATGACGGAAACGAAGTGGAACTGCTCGGCGAAGACGGGCTTTTCGAACTGCTTGCACAGAAAAACATAGAACGGTTTAATGAACTTGGCGTAAAAAAGATCATAACTCTTTCCCCGCATGCCTATAACGCCTTAAAAAACATCTATCCCGGATATAACGGCAATTATGAGGTTTATCATTACACACAGGTTTTGGCGGATTTAATCAAAAACGGGAAGCTCAGACCCCCAAAACTTGAAAACACCGCAATTACTTATCATGATCCCTGTTTTCTCTGCCGCTGGAACGATGAACACAAGGCACCCAGACAGATACTGCAGTCTATTGAGGGAATCCGGTTTTTGGAAATGGGGCGCAGCCGCAAAAGTGCACTTTGCTGCGGCGGGGGATCCGGCAATTTCTACACCGACCTTCTGGGCGGCAGTCCGGAGAGCCCAGCCCGCATCCGGGTAAGACAGGCCAGGGAAACAGGGGCAGATATGCTGGCAACAGCCTGCCCCAACTGCCTTACAATGCTCGAAGATGCCCTTAAGGCAGAGGGCCTGGACTCTGAGATGACTGTAAAGGATATCTGCGAGATTCTTACTGAATAAAATCGGTTTGCAAAAATTTAAAAAGGAACAATAATAAGCATAAACTCACAATTTTTAAACAATCAAAACCAGGAGATCAGAAGAAATGCCTGAAGAAATGGACGCAGGTTGTGCCCGGCCCACGGGCGGACCGGTGGGAGAAAAACCTGAGAAGCAAGCACCGGATTCGCAGTCCGCACCCGAAAAGGAGATTAAATCAATGGTACAGGTAGGTAAAAAAGCCCCGGATTTTACAGCACCCGCATATTATAACGGCAAGTTCGTCTCAGTTAAATTGTCTGAATATCTTGGCAAGTGGGTGCTTCTGTGTTTTTATCCCGGTGATTTCACGTTTGTCTGAGCAACAGAGGTTTCGGCAGTTGCCGAAAAATACAGCGAGTTGCAGAAACTCGGCGTGGAACCACTGACCATGAGTATCGACAGCGTATTCGTGCACAAGATGTGGAACGACAATGAACTGTCGAAAATGGTTAACGGCGGTATTCCGTTTCCCATGCTCTCTGACGGAGGCGGAAGAGTGGGAAGTATTTATGGAATCTATGACGAAGATGCCGGGGTTGAAACCCGGGGCCGCTTCATCATCGACCCTGACGGGATTATCCAGGGATATGAAGTGCTGACTCCGCCCGTAGGAAGAAATATAATGGAGACCTTCCGCCAGATTCAAGCTTTCCAGCATATCCGGGATACCAAGGGCGCAGAGGCCACGCCCGCTGGCTGGAGTCCCGGCAAGCAAACACTAAAGCCCGGCCCCGATCTTGTGGGCAAAGTATGGGAAAACTGGAAGACAAGCATGGCCTTTGAATAGCACATAGCGCCAGCC
>JBKHFD010000037.1:0-17123 GCA_046540355.1 Desulfobacterales bacterium | reverse complement strand
AAACTTCAGCACTTATAATCTTTCCGACACGCAACTCCACCTTAAGAAATTCGTCAAATGATATTTGCTTCATGCATCCTTCCTGTCAGCTAACCCCCATTCCCCATTCACCATTCCCAATTAACCATTAACCATCCTCCTTGCCAACTCCAGTTCCTCCTGCCTGGTCTCTATGTTCCCGTCTAGTTTTTCACGAAGCAGCCTTCTCAAGATTTTTCCGTAAAGGGGCGATGGTGAAAGTCCCATCTGTTTTAAATCTTTACCTTTAACTGAAATTTCCACATCTTTCAAGTCTGTGACGTAGAAGGAGATGGCTTTTCTTATATCTTCGCGTCCCGTGGCCGCCATCATGTAGAGCAGCAGCTCGGTTTTAAATCCTGAAAGCATTTCGTACAGCTCGCTGTTTTTCGCCGGCAGCTGCTGTCCGAGCTTGTATAAGCAGTGCTCTGCCTCCTCGCGTTCATGTATGAAAATTATTGCGTACTTGGGGGCAAGCTCCAGGCGTCTGCATATTTCTTGGGTTTTTTCGCGATCTGCATGGCTGATCATGACAAGAAAGTATACCACCCATTTCCTGTATTCATCTTCCATGTAGAGAAGGTCATACCATGCCAGAACGCTTCTTGCGGAATCAAGCATGCTGCGGAGCCTGTCGTTTGCCCTGATGGATGGATCGATTACTTTTAACAGGTCAAAATCCTCAAGGCGGATCAGGGCGGGTATGGGGTTTTCCTCTTTTAATATGTGGCAGAGCTCCGAGAAAACCCGTCTGCCTGACAGGCGCTTGAAAAAATTCATTTTCACAGCATTTTCTATCAGTCCAGCAGTAAGCCTGCCTATGGTAAAACCAAAGCGCTGTTCAAAACGAATTGCCCGAAAGACCCTTGTGGGATCCTCTACAAAACTAAGATTGTGCAGTATCCGGACGGCCTTTTCCTTCAGATCGCGCATCCCGCCGAAAAAGTCTATAAGGCGGCCGAATTTGTCACTGTTTAAGCATATGGCCAGTGTGTTTATAGTAAAATCCCGGCGGAACAAATCAAGTTTTATGGAACTCATCTCCACCGTGGGAAGGGCGGCCGGAAACTTGTAGTATTCCATTCTTGCGGAGGCAACATCTATTTTAAACCCGTCCGGAAATATTATCACCGAGGTGCCGAATTTTTCGTACGCATTGATTCTCGCCCCCTCCATCCCGGCAAAGGCCCTGGCAAACTCAATGCCGTTTCCTTCTATTACAATGTCTATGTCCTCATTGTGTCGGTGGAGAAACAGGTCGCGCACAAATCCGCCAACAACATAGGCCGGGTATCCGTGGGCATCGGCAGTTCTGCCTATTCGTCTCAGCAGGTCAATGATGTTTTCATTTAAGCGCTGCTTTAAGTGTGCTGCCACGTTTTTGGTTCTGGGCCGGCGGAACTCGTCAAGAGGCTCTTTGGAACGGACCTCCTGTTTTTCCCTGTCTCGGTATATCAGGTTATTTAAGAGATCAGTCCGGGTAATTGCGCCTATAACGTGTCCGTTTTCCATTACCGGCAGAATCCGCTGCTTGCTTTCAATGATTTTTTCCTGGATTTCGGAAATGTCGGCTTCCGGCTCCACTGTTTCGAATTCCGTTGTCATATATTCGCTGATGGGAATATCTCCCAGATCGTGATAGAGAGCTTTTTCAATTACCTGCCTGGTAATAAATCCCGTGAGGCGGGAGGGACCGGAGTCCGGGCCCAGTACCAGAAGTGCGTTGACATTGTACCTGGACAGCATTTGTCTGGCCTCCCCGCAGGTGATTGTGCTTCGAACCGTAATTGCAGGAGTTGACATGATATCTGCTGCGCGCTGGCTTGATTTTACGTGTTTTTTCAGCAGATCAACGATACGGTTTTCCACCTGGGCCAGTGTTTTGTTGCGTATGGTTGCCGCCGCCGCAAAACTGTGCCCCCCTCCGCCTATTTCGCGCACAACAGCGCCCACGTCTATTTCCGGCATACGGCTTCTTGCCGCGACATAGATCTTGTTTTTCATAAGTGCAACTGCGAGCACTGCGTTCAGGTTTTCTATGCGCAGCATTTTTTGTACCAGAAATGCAAGGTCGTGTACGTAATCCTCCGTTGAAACGGAAGTTATAACCACTTCTCTTCCGTTTATGTTGTAATGGACAGCAGAGCGGAACATGTCATTTAAAAGACCGATCTGCCGGGAATCCATCTCTTTGCCTATCAAATCCGAGACTGTTGTAAGGCTTGCTCCTTTTGCCCGGAGAAACGCGGCTGCCTCAAAATCTTTCTCAGTGGTTGATGGATAGGTAAAAGCGCCTGTATCTTCGTATATACCCAGGCACATAACTGTTGCTTCATCGGGTGAGACGGGAATATTTTTTTCTTTTATAAGTTCCACGAGCAGGCTGACATTGGCGCCGGTCTGTCTGTGAAATTCGAAGTCAGCTTTTATGTCATCATCAAGTTTCGGGTGATGGTCGTATACATGGATTTCAAGACCGGGCCTGTTTAAAAGATTTTCAAGTTCCCCTATGCGCGAGGCCTGTTTGGTGTCAACAATTATCAGCCGGGCGATGTTCCCGGGGTCGAGATTCCGGTACTCTGCCATATTGAAGAGGTATGCCATGGTGCTTACGAAGAAGTTTTTCATGCTTTTTTCATGAAAACCGGGAAACACCACAAGGGAGCCGGGATAGAGTTTCTGGGCGGCCAGCATGGAGCCGACCGCGTCGAAATCCGCATTTGTGTGCGAAGTGATGATCGTAAGCTGATCTGAATTCGAAGTGTTGTTTTTCACTTGCAGGGCCTGCCGTCGTTTAAGGCTGTATATTTTTTAATGGTATAAATATTTGTTTTCTACAATTAATTATGATAATAAATCAGTAAGCACTACACAAGTGTATCAGATTTTCATATAACACCTTCAAGAACCAGAGAAAAATGAAAATTTTAAAACTCCGGAGGCTTTATGGCCTCGTAAAAAGCAATTTACACCGCCGCGGCGGTATTTTTGCAGGAAGGAAACCCTGCGGTCGGGGTCAGTTTTTTCGCTCCTGACCGCAAGCGCTCAATGTCGCTTCAAAAACCGACCCCGACCTTGGGTTTCCTTGGAAGTCGATTTTCGGCGGCAAGCCGTCAAGGCTTGTTGCGGAAGGAGGCGGAAATTTAGGCAACAGCTTTTGTTTTTTCTTCACAAGCAACGATTAAGGGGGACAAATGCCTGTTTTTCAATGGGAAGGAAAAGACCGCAGCAATCAGGTCCGCAAAGGGGAATTAGAGGCCGGCAGCGAACAGGAGGTCCGGTCGATTCTGCGCCGGCAGCGGATCAATCCCACCAAGGTAAAGAAAAAGCCCAAGGATCTGCTTGAAAACGTTACTTTCCTGCAGCCGAAGGTAAAGGAGCACGACATCATTGTTTTCTGCCGGCAGTTCTCTACCATGATTGATGCGGGCCTGCCCATTATCCAGTGCCTGGATATCCTTCAGTCCCAGCAGGAAAACGCTACTTTTAAAAAAATGTTAAAAGATATAAAGGAGTCTGTTGAATCCGGAAAAACCCTTGCGGAATCCCTGAAAAAATACCCACAGCATTTTGACGATCTTTTCGTAAACATGGTTGCAGCAGGCGAGGCGGGAGGAATTCTGGATGTGATTCTGCGCAGGCTTTCCACCTACATGGAGAAGGCGGCCCGCCTGAAGGCCCAGGTCAAGGGCGCAATGACCTATCCTCTTGTCACCATCGTGATCGCCATTGGAGTGGTGGCGGTTATCCTTGTATTTGTGATTCCCGTGTTCCAGGAAATGTTTGCCGATTTCGGCCAGACCCTTCCGGCTCCAACCCAGATGGTCATAGGTTTAAGCGAGTTTGTAAAAGCAAAAATCCTTTGGATTATAGGTGCCGTCATTATTCTGATTTTGGCGTTCCGCCAATTCTACAGGACCGAAAAAGGCAGGGCCATGATAGACGAGCTAATGTTGAAGCTGCCTATAGTAGGTATTCTGGTGCGCAAGGTGGCGGTTGCCAAATTTACCCGCACCATGGGCACCATGCTTGCAAGCGGTGTTGCCATACTGGAGGCTCTTGATATCGTGGCCAGGACAGCGGGCAACAAAAGTGTTGAAAACGCAATATACAAAGTGCGCGCGGGTATAGCCGAAGGCCGGACAATTGCCGATCCTCTCTCCGAGACAGGAGTGTTTCCCCCCATGGTTTGCCAGATGATAGCGGTGGGAGAATCAACCGGGGCAATTGACGCCATGCTGGAAAAAATAGCAGATTTTTATGAAGAAGAAGTAGATCAGGCAGTGGAAAACCTGACCTCGATGATAGAGCCTTTCATGCTGGTTTTTCTGGGCGTGATAATAGGGGGGCTGGTTGTTTCCATGTATCTGCCTATTTTCCAGATGGCCGGAGGGGTTGCGGCCTAGCTGGGAAAGCAGATGGTTTCCTTCTCATCGAAAGCAGAGCAGGATCTTTACCGGAAGCTGAAATGGCTGATTTTGTTCCGGGCCATTTTTGCGGTGGTCATGCTCGGGTCTGTTGGAGCGGCAATACTGCGCCCGGGCTTTGAACTGCAGCTTGCCGGAAAAGCCCTTGACTGGCTGGCTCTTCTGTCCCTTTTCCTTTTATTGTTTTCGGCTGTTTATGTTATTGTCCTGCCGAGGACAAGGCGGCTGCTGGTGTTCGGCTATATTCAGGTGGCCCTCGATACCTTAGCGGTAACCCTTATTATTTACATAACAGGAAGTTTTTCCAGCATTTTCTCCTTTATCTACCTGGTGGTAATTGTTTATTCCGCCATGGTCATTTACCGCAGCGGCGGGATGGTAACAGCTACTCTCTGCGGCATCCAGTACGGTCTGATGATAGATCTGGAATATTATGGAATCATAGGCCCTCCCGGAGCGGACCCCTATTTTCTGATCGATAATTATGACTGGCAGTACGTGATATACAAGCTGCTTTTCACAATAGTTGCATGCTATGCGGTCGCTTTTTTAAGCGGGTACCTCTCGGAGCAGGAGCGTGCGGCAAAGCGCGAACTATGGGAAATGGAAGACCAGGTAAAGCGTATGGAGCGACTGGCTGCGGCCGGCGAGATCGCCTCCGGCCTTGCCCATGAGATAAAAAATCCCCTGGCCTCCCTCACAGGCTCCATACAGATGCTGCGCGATCAGATGGAATACGATAAGGACCACGAGCGGCTTATGCAGATAGTAATGAGAGAGGCCGAGCGTTTAAGCCTGCTGGTCACCGATTTTTTAAGATTTGCAAAACCCGGGCCGGGCAGGGCTGAAATTATAGAGCTCGATAGGGCTGTATCTGAAATTGTATCCCTTTTTACTTCGGATCCGTACTGCAGTTCCCGGGTAAATGTGGAAGCCGATCTGGCTGCCGGCTTATATGTTCGCATAGATCCCGAGCACTTAAAGCAGGTTATATGGAATCTGTTAAACAACGCAGCAGAAGCGGTCAGCGAAGATGGAACAATCGAGGTGAAAGTCTATCCCGTAAAAAAGAACTATGCATGCATCAGCATTTCTGATAACGGATGCGGTATGGATGAGCAGACAGCGGCCGGGGTGTTTGATCCGTTTTTTTCGACAAAATCCGGGGGCACCGGCCTCGGGCTCTCTATTGTTCAGCAGGTGGTCGGGACGCACGGAGGACTCGTAAACATTGACAGCGCTCCCGGAAGGGGTACAACGGTAACTGTAAGGCTAAGACAGCACCCGCCCCAAAAGGCTTGACACAGGTCCCCAAATGGGATAGCAAGCCACTTAACCATTTAAAAAAATAAAAGATGAAATCTGTGGCGGCTTTGATTTTCCGGAAACCGGATTTTCGGGGGTGCTGCATATTTGGATATAAACGGGAGAATCAATGACCCAGGCAAAAGATGTTATCACAAAGCGCAGGGAAAAGATCGAAGCCTTAAAAGCCGAAGGGATAGAGCTTTTCCCGAATGATTTTAAAGCAACCCATACTGTTGCCGATATCATGGGTGCCATAGAGGCCTGTGATCCTGAGATTTCAGATGGGCACGTTCATATAAGTGCTGCAGGTCGGATGATGGCGGTTAATCGTTTCGGCAAATCAGCTTTTATACGGTTCCGTGACAGAACCGGACAGATGCAGGCCTATATTCGCCAGGACCGTGTGGGTGAAGAGACATACTCGTTTTTCAAAAAACTTGATATAGGCGATTTCATAGGTCTGAAGGGCACAATGTTTGCCACCAAAACAGGGGAGTGGACGCTTCTGGCAGATGAAGTCAGACTGCTTGCCAAGGCCTACCGCCCATTGCCTGAAAAGTTCCACGGGTTAAAGGATCCGGAAAAGCGATACCGCCAGAGATACCTGGACCTGATCATGAATCCAGGGGTAAGGGATGTCTTTGTAAGGCGCAGCCTGCTGATAAAAAAGATAAGGGATTTTCTGATAAGCAGGGATTACCTGGAGGTGGAAACTCCAATGATGCAGCCTATTGCCGGAGGCGCCGACGCCAGGCCGTTTAAGACCCATCACAACGCTCTTGACATGGATCTGTATTTGAGAATCGCCCCGGAATTATATTTAAAGCGCCTTGTTGTCGGAGGGTTTGAACGCGTTTTTGAAATCAACCGTAATTTCAGAAACGAGGGTGTCTCAACCCAGCATAATCCGGAATTCACAATGCTGGAATTCTATCAGGCATACGCAACTTATAAGGACCTGATGGATTTGACAGAAGAGATGTTCCGCTATACAGCCAAAGAGGTAACAGGTTCCGCGGTTGTTGACTGTCAGGGGGAAAAGATCGATTTTGAAGGCAGATGGAGGCGCATGACTCTTTTTGAAGCACTGACATCGATCGGCATGGTGGAACCCCGGTTGTTAAAGGACAGGGACGCGCTTATGGAGTTTGCCGTATCCCGCGGAGTTGCAATTGACAGGACAACGGAGGCTGATATCGGTCTTGGGAAACTGATTACAAAGGTTTTTGACCACCTTGTGGAACCAGAACTTATTCAGCCGACATTTATAACCGGATATCCTGTAGAGGTCTCTCCTTTATCGCGGCGAAGCAGCACTGATCCTGAAATCACCGAGCGCTTCGAGCTGTTTATTGCAGGAAAAGAAATAGCCAACGGCTTCTCGGAATTAAATGACCCGGTGGATCAGAAGGAGCGTTTTGCCGGGCAGGTGCAGAGCCGGGATACGGAGAACGATGAATTACAGATGGACGAGGATTATATCAGGGCACTGGAATACGGCATGCCTCCCACGGCCGGCGAGGGCGTGGGTATTGACAGGCTGGCCATGCTGCTTACTGATTCTGCTTCCATTCGGGATGTCATCCTGTTTCCCCATCTGAAACCAGCTGAAAAAACATAGTGTTCTGAATAAATGGCTTTTGAATATTTTATAGGCAGCCGGTATCTGAGATCCAGGCAGAAAACCGGCTTTATCTCGTTTATCACCGTGCTTTCAGTGGCCGGGGTCACGGTCGGGGTGATGGCACTGATCATAGTGCTTTCCGTGATGACCGGTGCGGAATCCTACTTTAAGACCAAGATCCTCGGTGTTGAGCCCCACATTGTGGTGCGCAGCCATGAAGGCGCCATCGAGGATTACGGCGAGGTGATAGATGACTTAAAGGGCCGCGGGAATGTGGAATCTGCAATCCCCTTTGTTGAAACCCAGGCCATGCTAAGATCTTCGTCGGGCATGTCGGGTGCTGTTTTGCGGGGATTGGACCCAGACTTTGAAGGCACCGGTATCATGGGGTTTTCAGATTCGGATCTTGAAAAAAAGCTGGTCCCGGCAGGGGCCGAGGGCCGGGAGCCGGCCATGCCGGCCATTATCCTGGGAAAGAACCTGGCCCGGAGTCTGGGCGTAAGCCAGGGAGATACCCTCTATCTTATATCTCCGGGAGGTATGATGTCTCCGGCCGGTCATATTCCGTCAATGAAGAGATTCAGGGTCAGCGGGATTTTCGAATCGGGCTTTTTCGAGTACGATTCCTCGCTGGCCTATATCCACATGAAGACCGCCCAGGGGCTGGCGAAAACAAGCGATGCAGCCACGGGGATAGGAGTCCGGGTCTCTGAGATCTATACGGCGGACAGGGTGGCTGATGACATATCGGAAAATCTTGGCCATTCCTACAGCACAATGGATTGGATGGAGATGAACCGCAATTTCTTTTCCGCTCTAAAGCTTGAAAAGACCGCCATGTTTGTGATTCTGACCCTGATAATACTTGTGGCCGCCTTTAACATAGCAAGCACGCTTATTATGATGGTTATGAGCAAAACCCGTGATATCGCCATATTAAAAGCCATGGGCGCAACTGAGAGAAGCATACGCAGGATATTTGTATTCAAGGGTCTTGTAATCGGCGGCGTGGGCACGGTTATAGGCACGGTGCTTGGTATTGCAGGCTGTTTTGTCCTGGAAAAGTATCAGTTCGTTGATCTGCCGGGCGATGTCTATTATTTTACAACTCTGCCAGTAGAGGTGCAGTTTTTAGATGTCGCAGCCATTGTTGCTGCTGCCATAGCAATATGTTTTCTGGCCACTCTTTATCCGGCCCGCAAGGCCTCGCGCTTAAATCCGGTGGAGGCTCTTCGTTATGGATGATTTTAACCCGAGGGGAAATATAAAACATATGGATCAGGCTGTGCCCGGACAGCCCCTGTTGCAGGCTGCCGGCATATGCAGACGGTTTAAGGATAAGAATGCCACCATCGAGATTTTAAAAGATCTTTCCATGGAAATAAACCGCGGCGAGACAATGGCGGTGGTGGGTGAATCCGGAGTCGGCAAGTCGACTCTCCTGCACATACTGGGAACACTGGACAGTCCGAATGCCGGAAAGGTTCTTTATAACGGGATCAATGTCTTTGAAATGAGTTCTGCGGAACTTGCATCCTTTAGAAATTCTGCCATAGGATTTGTATTTCAGTTCCATTATCTTCTGCCTGAATTTACAAGCCTTGAAAATGTTATGATGCCCGGGCTGATCTCAGGGCGGAAAAAAAGGGATATACGGGAAGATGCAGAAGCCATCCTTGTGCGCGTAGGTTTAAAAGACCGTCTCGGCCACCGGGTTATTGATCTTTCAGGAGGCGAGCAGCAAAGAGTTGCACTTGCCCGTGCACTGGTTTTAAAACCTTATATCCTGCTGGCCGACGAGCCGACCGGAAACCTGGACCAGAAAAACAGCGCCCAGATCCACGAGTTTCTGGTTGAATTAAACAGGGAGATGGGCATGGCCATGGTGGTGGTAACCCACAACCTGAAGCTGGCCGATATGATGCAGCGAAAGATGGGCATAGTCGACGGCGGACTACGGGATGCAAAATAAGTCTGGGAAAGGAAAAATCGGAATGCGTAAGGGAATCTGGTTAGCGGCGATGCTTGTGTTTGCTTCTTTTTTTGCTCTATGCAATGCAGCGTCTGCTGAAACGATCGTGAAAGATATAAAAATAGAAGGAAACAAGCGCATAGAAAAAGAGGCTATTCTGAAGGCGGTCAGCACGGAGGTCGGCAGCAGATATGATCCGGATCTGCTATCGGAGGATCTTGAGGCGGTACACAAGATGGGCTATTTCGATGATGTACGGGTTGAGGCCGAAGAAGAAGAAGAAGAAGACGGGATGGTTATTATATTTGTGGTAAAAGAAAATCCGTCCCTGCGAAACATAGAGTTCTCAGGCAACCGGCTCTTTGAGGATGAAGATATAGAGGAAAAAATAGAGATTTCCTCCGGGGGCATTATAAATATCGCCAGAATCAAGCGTGATGTAAAAACGATCGAGGGGATGTACGAGGACAAGAATTATCACAGCGCCAGTGTCGACTATGAAATCAAACAGGTGGATGAAAACAGGTCGGATCTGGAATTTATAATTGAAGAAGGGAAAAAGACCCGTATAAAAGAGATCAGCATTGAAGGCAATAACGACTTTTCGGACAAAGAACTTAAAAAGATTATGAAAACCTCGGAGAAAGGGTTTTTTTCCTGGCTGACTTCTTCGGGCGATCTTGAAATGCAGAAACTCGACCAGGACGTCCAGAGGCTTGAGTCACATTATCAAAACCGCGGATATGCCGAAGCCCGTGTGGCCGAACCTGATATCAGATACGAAGGGGACTGGATTTATATTACAATCAAAATCCATGAAGGGCCGCGTTTTAACCTGGGGGATGTGGCCTTTGAGGGGGAATTGATAGAAGAAGAGCAAAAGCTCAGGGAAAAGATCTCCATTGAAGATCAGGAGTATTACAATCGGGAAGTACTGCAGAAGGACCTTATGACCCTGAGGGATCTTTATGCAGACCAGGGTTATGCGCGGGCGGATGTGAGGCCGGAGTTAAAAAAGAGGCCTGAGGACAATGTTGTCGACATAGTGTTTCATCTCAAGAAAAACAGTTCCGTCTATTTTGAGAAAATCATTATAGAGGGCAATACCAAAACCCGGGACAAAGTGATAAGGCGCGAACTTAATGTTCATGAGCATGAAAAATACAGCGCCAGCAAGCTGAAGCGTTCCATGCGGAATCTTTACCGGCTGGATTTTTTCGAGGATATTGATGTGGATACCCGCGAGGGGTCATCAGAGGACAAGATGATACTTGATATCGATGTTGACGAAAAGGCCACCGGAAGTTTCAGCCTGGGAGCCGGCTACAGCGCGGTGGAAAATTTTTATGTTATGAGTTCTATATCCGAGCGTAATTTTCTGGGCCGGGGCCAGAGAATTGAACTGAGAGGCCAGCTCGGAGGCGAATCAGAGCAGTTCAGGTTTATATTCACAGAGCCGTGGCTCTTTGACATTCCGCTTTCCGCAACAGTTGAGGGGTATAACTGGGAACGCGACTACAATGATTATGAACGCAGCAGCAGGGGAGGGCTGGTGCGCTTCGGTTATCCCCTGTTTGACTACACCCGGGGCTATATTTCATATGCTTATGATATAAGTGAAATAAATGATATAAGCGAGGATTATACCCATAGAATCAGAGAGGGGCGCTATAAGGAAAGCAGTGTAACAACAAGCATTGAATATGACTCAAGGGACAGGGCTATCAATCCTACCGAGGGGTCCAGGCATAAGCTCAGCTTCGAGTACGCCGGTCTGGGCGGAGATGTGGGATTTGCAAAAACAAAGGCGGAAGCCGGAAAGTATTTCCCGCTTTTCTGGGAGACCGTTGGATTCCTGCATGCAGAGGGGGGACATGTAACGGAAGTCGATGACAAATATCTGCCCGATTATGAAATGTTTTACCTGGGCGGGATAAACTCCCTGCGCGGATTTGACTGGCGGGATGTCAGCGTTATTGAAGAGGATGAAGATGGCAACAGGATTAAGCTGGGAGGCGAAAAATACGTACAGCTCAACGTGGAATTTATATTTCCTTTGATAAAAAATGCCGGTTTGAGAGGCTTGTTGTTTTATGATACAGGAAATGTATATGCAAGAGGCGAAAATGTGGATTTGGGCGAGCTGAGGGAAAGCGCCGGTTTCGGAATCAGGTGGCATTCCCCCCTTGGCCCGCTTCGCCTTGAGCGCGGCTATATTCTCGACAGGAAAAAAGACGAAGATGGAAATTATATAGAAGATTCCGGCAGATGGGAATTCGCCATAGGAGGGGCATTTTAGGCGACCTGATAATTCAACCCGGGGGGTATGAGAATATGAAGGCAATAAAGTTTTTCTGCGTAATTCTGGTGTGCAGCATGATTGTCGCTGCATCAGGATCAGCCGCGGATGTGGCGAAAATCGGCATAATTGATTTTCAGAAGGTGCTCAGGGAATCTGAAGCGGGAAAGAGCGTTCAAAAAGAGATCCAGAAAGAGGGTCAGGGAATGGAGACCGAACTTCAGGACCTGGCAGGAAAAATAGAGGACCTTGAAAAACAGCTTTCACGTGATTCCATGGTAATGGACAAGGAGAAGCGCCGTGAAAAGCAGCAGGAGCTCGAGGATAAAAAACGCGACTTTCAGTCAAAACGCGAGGAATATCAGACCAGGTTCAGGGAAATGGAATCCGAACTGGTGGGAAAACTGCAGGATGAGATTTTCTCGATTGCCGAAGAGATAGGCAGGAAGGAAGGATACCTGCTTATTATTGAAAGGTCTGCAGCCATTTATTACCCGGACTCCATTGACATAACAGGCAGGGTGATAAAAGAATATAATGAGCGTTTCGGGGCCGAACTGCCTGATACGGGGGAAGGCGGGGACTGATGCATGAAGGCCCGGAGGTCGTTTTATTATGCCTCGGATAAGACTTTCTGAGCTGGTGGACCTGATAAAAGGCGATGAGACCGATATCAGGGGTGATCCGGAAAAAATCATTGAAAGGGCCATGCCCTTTGATCAGGCAGTCGGAGATGCAGTCGCATTTGCCGATGCCCCGGAGTTGCTCAGACGGGTAGGGCAATCCGGGGCCGGGGCGGTAATAGTGCCGAGAAGTTTTAAAGAAGCAGCCCCCGGAGTAAATCTGGTTTACTCAGATAATCCCAGGCTAGCCTTTGCAAGGGTAATGCATTATTTTTATCCCCGTGTCCCCGGGTTTTCAGGGATAAGCTCCATGGCCGCAGCCGGGGAGAATTTCCGGTATGGCCGAGGCACGGCTGTTGCCCCTTTCGCCTTTATAGGGGATAATGTCGTTATGGGCACCCGGGTGGTTATTCATCCCCATGTCTGCATAGGAGATGATGTACGTATCGGTGACGGCACCGAAATCATGCCGAACGTGTCAATTATGCAGGGATGTGTTATAGGAGACAGGGTTATCATACATCCCGGCACCGTGATAGGAGCAGACGGGTTCGGCTTTACTCCGGATCAGGGAAGGCATTTTAAAATTCCCCAGGTGGGAATTGTCAGGATAGACGACGATGTCGAAATAGGGGCGTTAAATACCATAGACAGGGCAACATTCGGAGAAACAAGGATCTGTAAAGGGGTTAAGACTGACAACCAGGTCCATATTGCCCATAACGTAACCGTGGGGGAGCACACAATTATAGTGGCCCAGGTCGGTGTGGCCGGCAGTACAAGCATAGGGAAAAACGTCATTCTGGCGGGCCAGTGCGCAATCGGGGGGCATATCTCCATAGGTGACGGAGCTGTTGTAGGGCCCCAGGCCGGTGTTGCCAGTGACGTGGAGGCGGGAAAGACCGTGTCAGGAACACCTGAAATGCCCCACAGCCGGTGGTTGCGTGTACAGGGGGAGATTTCCCGCCTGCCCGAGATGAAAAAACGGATCAGGGACCTGGAAAAGCAATTGGCCGGGCTTGGTCAAACCCCCGGGGACCTGGAAAAGGATAAGAAGGAACAATGATACATCCCACAGCCATAATCGATTCAAAGGCCGAGATCGATGAAAACGTGGAGATCGGTCCTTATTCCATAATAAAGGCAAATGTTTCAGTAGCTTCGGGAACCAGAATCGGCTCTCATGTTACAATTGATCCGTACGTGGATATAGGTCCGGGATGTCAGATATTTCAGTATGCCTCCATCGGCGCGGTGCCCCAGGCCGTGAAATTCAAGGGCGAGATTACTTACTTGAAGATAGGGGGAAATTCCATTATCCGTGAATTTGCCACTTTGAACCGGGGCACCCAATTCGGCGGAGGGGTAACACGTATAGGAGAAGATAATTTCCTGATGGCCTATACCCACGTGGCACACGATTGCATCACCGGAAGAGGCGTTATCATGGCAAATAACGCCACCCTTGCCGGCCATATTACCATAGGCGACCATGTTACCGTAGGGGGGCTTTCGGCCGTGCATCAGTTTGTGCGGATCGGGGATTATGCATATATAGGCGGTAAATCGGCAGTTGGAAAGGACATACCCCCGTATCTTATAGCAGCGGGTGACAGGGCGGCGCTTTACGGATTAAACAAGGTAGGCTTAAAGCGTTACGAGTTCTCGGAAAATGCGATTAATCAGCTCAAAAGGGCCTACCGGATAATTTTCCGGATCGGGCTTACCGTAAATGAGGCGGTTGAACGTGTACTGGCCGAAGTGGAAAACACGCCTGAAGTATTAAATCTTCTTGATTTTATAAAAAATACCCAGAGGGGCATAACCCGGTAAACAGGTTAAAATGATAGAAACGGAAAAAAGAATAGGGCTGATTGCAGGAAACGGCCCTTTTCCGGTCCTGTTTGCAAAAAAAGCCTCAGCCAGGGGATACCGGGTATATGCCGCGGGCTACCATGATGAAACAGAGTCTGCCCTCGCCGGACACGCCGCCGCAATGGAGAAGTTTTATATCGGCCAGATAGGCCGGCTGATAAAATTTTTTAAAAAGCACGGTGTGTGCCGCGCGGTCATGATCGGGGGTATTGACAAGCCGTCCTCCGTAAAACAGCTCCGCCCTGATATAAAAGCCTTTTCCCTGCTTGCGGCAGTCCGCAGGGAAACCACCCATGACGACAGAGTTTTGCGAGCTTTTGCCGGGCTGCTGGAAGACGAGGGCATAGAGATACTTTCCTCCACTTTTCTCCTGCCTGAACTGCTGGCTGCGCCGGGATGCTGGACACGCAGAAAGCCCTCGAGCCGGGAGCGCTCGGACATGGAGCTTGGCTGGAAAATGGCCAAGGAGGTGGGGCGTCTGGATATAGGGCAGTGCGCGGTGGTTGCAAACGGATCGGTACTGGCGGTTGAGGCCATTGACGGGACCGACAGCACCATAAAACGCGGCGGAGGACTAGGCCGGGGGGACGCAGTCGTGGTTAAGGTTTGCAAGCCGATCCAGGACTTTCGTTTTGATGTTCCTGCCGTGGGCTCGCAGACCATACAGACCATGCATGAAGCGGGCGCCCGGGTTCTGCTCATCGAGGCCGGAAGATCCATTGTGTTTGACAGGGATGAAATGATTGAACTTGCCGATAAATACAAAATATCCATCGAGGCCCGCGAAGATGAGTGGAATGGATATTAAGACATCCTGTCAGGAGGGGAAAGAATGAATACCAGCAGCAGGATTCGCGCCGGTGTGGTGGGTGTTGGCTACCTTGGCCGGTTTCATGCGGAAAAATATGCAGCCCTGGCCGAAGTTGATCTGATAGGAGTGGCGGACACAGACCGGGAGCGGGCCATGAAGGTTGGCCGGGAGCTCGGGGCCGGGGTTTATACAGACTATAGCGAGCTTTTCGGCAAGGTGGATGCGGTCAGCATTGCGGTACCCACCCCCCTGCATTACGAGACCGCAAAGGCTTTTCTGGAGGCGGGCGTGGATGTGCTTATTGAAAAGCCCGTTACCCGGACGGTTGCAGAAGCTGATGAACTAATAGAGATAGCCGAAAAAAGAGGCCGGATTATTCAGGTGGGCCACCTGGAGCGGTTTAATCCGGCGGTAAAGGCTGTGCGCGATCTTGTCGGGAACCCGCTTTTTATAGAGTGCAACCGGCTAAGCATGTATCAGCCCAGGGGTACGGATGTCAGCGTGGTACATGACCTGATGATCCACGATATAGACCTGATTTTAAATTTCGTAAAATCAGGTGTTCGTCACTGCCATGCCATGGGAGCCCCGGTTGTTACAGAAAAGGTTGATATAGCAAATGCGCATCTTGAATTTGAAAACATGGCAGTGGCCAATGTTACCGCCAGCCGTATTTCCAGCAAAAGCGAGCGGAAGATCCGGCTTTTTCAACAGGACGGATATTTTTCCATAGATTTTGCCAACAGGGCAATAACCCATATTCACCCGGCGGGCTCAGCAGGGCAGGGCGAACATTGCCCGGTGCCGGGCATGATGATGGATACCCGGAGTTTTGGAAAGGCCGACGCCCTGGCAGATGAGATCAGATCATTTGTGGATGCCGCGGCCAACCGGAACCAGCCCGAGGTCTCCGGCAGGATGGGCAGAGACGCCCTGGCGCTCGCGGTAAACATCATAGAGCAGATCGATGCTGCAATGCTTCGGCTAAAAGGGGCCTCCACATGATTTTGTCCGAAAACGGCGGCAGGGTAGGGATAATTGCGGGAGAAACCTCCGGGGATAATCACGGGGCGCGGGTTGTACGTGAAATGTATTTAAAAAATTCCGGACTTGAAATTTTCGGTATAGGCGGCCCTATGATGAGACAGGAGGGAGCGGAAATAATTACCGATGCATCCACGCTCTCAGTGGTCGGCATTACAGAGGTTTTCTCAAAACTGCCGGCGGTCTTCCGGGAGGCATCCCGCATGAAAAGCGAACTGCTTAGGCGGCGGCCCGATTTGCTGATACTGATCGATTTTCCCGATTTTAATCTTTACATGGCAAAATTTGCCCGCAAGCACAAAGTACCGGTGCTCTACTATATAAGTCCCCAGATTTGGGCCTGGCGCAGGAGACGGGTTGGCCGGATTAAAAAATACGTGGACCGTATGGCTGTGATTCTGCCTTTTGAGGTTGATTTTTACAAAGAGCACGGTATTTGTGCAACTTTTGTAGGTCATCCCATGCTGGATCATTATGCAGAAGAAGGTTCCGGCGGGACTTCGGAGGCCGGGAATTCAGATCAAACCGTGATCGGGCTTCTTCCCGGCTCGCGAAGAAGCGAGATCGCCAGGAACCTTCCGGTAATGCTGGCCGCAGCCCGCAGGCTTGAAAGCAGCATCGGGGGCATAAGATTTATTGTTTCAATGGCCCCGGGAATAGAGCAGCATTTTATGGAAAACTTTGCCTCCCCTTATAAAGGTGTTGTGGATGTTGAAATACAGTCCGGTCCAATTGAGGATGTGTTGAAAAAATGTACTCTTGTGGTGGCGGCCTCGGGAACCGTGACCCTGGAGGCGGCCATTTTCGGGGTTCCCATGGTAATTATTTATCGCGTATCCCCGGTAAGTTATCTGCTGGGCCGGATGCTTGTCAGGGTGGAGCACATAGGACTGGCAAATATTATAGCAGGGGAGCGGGTGGTGCCCGAATTGATTCAAAATAAAGCCGAACCCTCTGAAATTGCCCGTACGGTGACCCACCTGCTCTCTGACGAGGATGCGCTTGGCGAGCTGCGCCGCAGACTGCGCTCTGTAAGGGCGAAGCTGGGCGAGGCGGGCGCATCTGCAAGAACAGCCGAAATTGCACTTTCAATGATCCGGTACAAAAAAACTTAGTTTCGGA